>DASUPX010000098.1:0-10562 GCA_036280905.1 Rubrobacter sp.
ACGGATTGTCGGCGGAGCACCGCCTGAACGAGGCGCTGCTCGGCCTCATACGTTCCAGGTACTCCCGCGTTCTTGACGGCCCCGTCGCCACGGCATTCTTCTCCGTCCTCGCCAACCTCTACGCGTGCTACGGGTTGTCCCTGGCGCTCGACAGCACGTGGTGCCGAAACCCCACATCCGCCTTGACCCTCCAAGATTACGCCGAGCATGCCAGGATGCGCCACGGCCCGGTACGCGCCCCGATCGATGCCGTTCTCATGCTCGTGGGGGCCGAGGAGGAGCTTCTGCAGCGGGCGAGGTCCTCGTGGCACAACTGGGCCCTCGGCGTCCAGTTCTACGACGATGCCCTCGACATCGAAGAAGATTTTCGGGATCGCAACCTGAGCTGGACCGTGGCGCGTGCCCTGGAGCACCACGAAGGGTACTCCGACACCCCGTCCTCTGGCGAGAGGGATGCCTTCTACGAGATGGCGTTGAAGGAGGGTGTGATCTGTGAAGCCCTCGGTCATGCAGGGTCGTTCTTTGATGAGGCCGCCCGGCTCGCCGAGCCCGAGTTTCCTGGCTGGGTAGCCTACCAGCGCGCGTGCGAGAGCCGGGTCGAGAACCTGCGGGTAGATTACGAGAAGCTGCTAGCCGGAGCCTGAAGCGGCTCCGGAAACGGGGGAGATAGCGATGGACCGTTTGCTGGTTGGGGTATCGGGTTCCGTGGCCGTTCTCAACCTTCCGGCCTACCTGGTCACCCTACGCGCGGAGCTCGCCAGCCAGGTGCGTGTGATCATGACCCGCCAGGCGGCACGCATGCTGCCCCCTTCCACTGTCGCCCTGATCTGCGACGAGGTATTCCTGGATCAGGAACCCACGACCGTAAAGAAGCCGGGACACATAGAGCTCGCGCGCTGGGCCGATATGTTCGTGATCCTGCCGGCAACCGCGAACGTGATCGGCCAGGCTGCCAACGGCCTCGGTTCGAACCTGTTGACCACCACGATCCTCGCGGCCACGGGCCCGGTCGTCTTCTGCCCAAACGCTCACCCCGACATGTGGAACAAACCCGTCGTACGTCGGAACGTGGAGACCCTGCGCCAGGACGGGCACGCGGTGATCGAACCGGAGGTTGCCGCCGCCTACGAGGTCGACTCCGGCGAGATGCGAGAGAGCCTGGTGCTCCCTGAACCATCCGTCCTGGCGCGTCAACTTGGGGAGATCCACCGGGACCACGGACCAGATACCACCCCGCGCAGCGACCCGCTCTCTCGTCCCACTGGCCGCTAGAGTCCTCCCCGCGTGGGCCAGAACTTCCTCACGGAAGCGCACGGGGCAACCCGCAGCATTGTGTTATAACCAGGATCAATATGCGACTAATTATCTCCGAGAAGGCGAACACCGCCAAGAAGATTGCCCAGTTTCTCTCCGAAGGCCCGGTCAAGGAGGGCAAGCACCGCTCGGTGCCCCACCACACCTTCACGTGGGACGGCGAGGAGACGGTCTCCGTCGGCCTCAAGGGGCACGTGCTGAACCCCGAGTACCCCGAGGAGTACTCCAACTGGCAGAAGGTCGAGCCCAAGGAGCTCATCGACGCCGAGATCCTCAAGTCCGTCTCCGAGAAGGGCGTGGCCCAGGCCGTAACCTCGCTCGCCAAGAAGGCAGATAGCGTCATCATCGCCACGGACTTCGACCGCGAGGGGGAGTTGATCGGGGTCGAAGCCCTCTCCCTGGTCTTCGAGGCCAACCCGAAGCTTACGGACCACGTGCGGCGCGCCCGCTTTTCGGCCCTCACGCCAGGGGAGGTCGGACGCGCCTTCGACGAGCTCCTGGAGGTCTCAAACGACCTGGCCGACGCCGGCGAGGCGCGGCAGGATATTGACCTGATCTGGGGCGCCACCCTTACCCGTTGGGTGTCCCGCGCCACGAAACGATACGGCAGCGCGTTCCTGTCGGTGGGACGCGTGCAGTCCCCGACTCTCGTCCTCATAGCGGACCGCGAGCGCGAGCGCCGGGCCTTTATCCCCGAGCCCTACTGGGAGCTCGAGGTGAACCTGAAGAACGGCGATCCCTTCAGCGTCCGCCACCAGACCGAGCGCTTCAAGGACGAGGCAAGGGCGAAGAGCGCCTACGAGAACATCTCCGATACGGCCACCGTCGAGGAGATCCAGCAGAAGTCGGCGACCCGCAAGGTGCCCACGCCGTTCAACACCACGGCCTTCCTGACGGCTGCCTCGAACATCGGGTTCAGCCCTTCGAGGGCGGCCCGCCTCGCCGAGGACCTGTACACGGACGGCTACATCTCCTACCCCAGGACGGACAACACGGTCTACCCGCGCTCGCTGGATCTGCGCGAGGTACTCGAATACTTGAGAAACGTGGAGGGCGTAGGCCAGCACGTCGAGAAGCTGCTGAAACAGGAGGAGCTCTCGCCCACGCGGGGCAAGAAGGAGACGACGGACCACCCGCCGATCTACCCGACCGGCCACGCCACCAGAGGCGCGATGCGCGACGACCAGTGGAGGATCTACCAGCTAGTAGTCCGCCGCTTCCTCGCCACGCTCTCGAAGCAGGCCAAGACGCTTCGCACCACGCTACGCTTCGACTCTGGCGGCGAGACGCTCGTGACGGGTGGCACGGTCGTTACCGAGGAGGGATGGCTCGGCGTCTACCCCTATAGCCGCCGCGCCGACGAGGAGCTGCCAAACCTCTCCGAAGGCGAGGTGGTGCAGGTCATAGGCAAGGAGATCCACGCCAAAGAGACCCAGCCGCCGGGGCGTTACGGTGCCGGCCGCCTCATAAACGTGATGGAGGACCTCGGGCTCGGCACCAAGGCGACGCGCCCGAACATCATCCAGAACCTCTACGACCGTGGCTACGTTCACGACGATCCGCTCATCCCTACCGAGAAGGGCATGAGCGTGGCCCAGGCCCTTACGGACTTCGCCTCGGAGATAGCATCTCACGAGATGACCGCGGAACTGGAGCGGAGCATGGACGAGATCTCGGAGGGCAAGATCAGCAAGGACACCGTCGTCGACTCATCACGCGAGGTACTACGCAAGGTCTACGACCACCTGCAGAGCTCCGAGACCGAGTTCGCGGATATCGTGTGGGAGGGAATAAGGACCGACGAGACCCTCGGCAAGTGCCCCGAGAGCGGGCACGACCTGATCGTGCGCCGCAACCGCAAGAGCGGCAAGCGTTTCGTCGGCTGCAAGGGCTACCCGGATTGTCGCGTGACCTATCCGCTGCCGCAGCGAGGCACCATAATACCCCTGGGCACCCAGTGCGATGCCTGCGGCTCGCCGGAGATCAAGGTTCTCGGGGGTAAGCGTCCCTGGGTAACGTGTATCAACATGGACTGTCCGAAAAAGCAGGAGCAGCGTGAAGCCGCCGAGAAGGCGAAGGCAGAACAAGAGGGGGGTGAGGGCTCATCGACACAGAGCGCCCAGGAACTGGAGAAATCCACCACATAGAGAACAGGCTGGACCTGGACCTCGCCGATGAACCGCCCTTCTATCACCAACCCTCAAGGGCCATCCGTGCCACAGGGTACCTGATACTGCTCGCTATGGTGATCGCGATCTGGTATTCTGCCGTATATAGTTAAGAGAAGTGAAGATACTGTTAAGGGTGTGTAACTCTTGGCCCCGATCATAGGCATTACCGGCACTTTGAAGGAAGACGTCGAGGTGACTGCCGAGCGGCCTCTCGGCAAGTACGTAAGGACCGACCTGGACTACGTCGCGGGCGTTGCCGCGGCCGGCGGGGCTCCCATGGTGTTGCCCCCGCTGGGAGAGGAGAGGTTCGCTGCTTCGGTGGTAGGGTGCCTCGATGGTCTGTTGTTGAGCGGTGGAAGCGACCTGGATCCCCGCTACTACGGTGAGGAGCCGGATCCTGAGCTCGGGCCCACCATCCCCGAGCGCGACGCCTTCGAGATGGCGCTAGTCGAACTGGCGTTGAGGCGCGGTATCCCCATCTTCGGGATCTGCCGCGGGATGCAGGTACTCAACGTGGCGCTCGGCGGGACGTTGTACCAGGACCTGCCCTCACAGTGGGGAGGGGACGTGCTCAAGCACAGGCAGGTCACCCCCAAGTGGCAGCCCTCGCACGAGGCGGAGGTTCAGGACGGGACGTACATCGCTGAGGTCATGGGCCGGGGTGTGGTCAAGGTCAACTCCTACCACCACCAGGGGGTCAAAGACCTCGCAGAGGGGCTTGCGGTGACGGCCCGCTCGGAAGACGGTGTGGTTGAGGCCGTGGAGTCCAGAGACCTGTCCGAGCGCTGGCTGCTCGGAGTACAGTGGCACGCGGAGGCCATGCGCGGTACCGGCCCGCAGCAGGAGCGGCTCTTCGAGGCGCACGTCTCGGCGGCGGAGCGTCACGCCGTGCGCAAGGCCGCGGCCTAGAGAAAGATTGCCGCGCAGAACCCGCCGGGCACACGCAGGGGCATCTTCGTAACCATCGAGGGCCCGGATTTCTCGGGCAAATCCACCCTTCTGCGTGCCATCAGGCCCCTTCTTGTGGAGGCCAACACCGTAACCCACTTTACGCGCGAGCCGGGGGGCACGCCCGTGGCGGAGCGGATCAGGGACCTCGTCCTGGACGCGGCCGTGGAGATGGACGCGTGGACGGAGGCCTACCTGTACGCGGCTGCCCGCGCCGACCATGTCAGGAACGGCATCCTGCCGCGCCTTCTGGCTGGCCAGAACGTGCTCTGCGACCGGTACCTGGACTCGAGCATCGCCTACCAGGGCGTGGGGAGGGGGCTTGGTGTGGAGGAGGTGATGGCCCTGAACGCTTACGCCGTCGGTACCCTCGTACCGGACAGGACCTTCTACCTGAGGCTCGGGTCCAGGGAGCGCGAGCGGCGGGCCAGGGCGCTCGGGGCTCCTGACAGGATCGAGGCCGTCGGCGCCGAATTTATGCGGCGGGTCGAGGAGGGCTTCGAGCAACTCGTCCGGCTGGAGCCGGAGCGGGTCGAGGTGCTCGATGCAGCGCTGGCGCCCGAGGTGCTGGCCCAACTGGTGGTGGGTAGGATCGGTGAACTCCAATATACTCGCGGCAGCGATGGCTGAGGCGCGGGACAGATTCGAGGGCGTACTCGGGAACGAGACGGCACGACGGTTGCTCGGGAGGGCATTACGGACCGGGGAGGTCTCCCAGGCCTACCTGTTTCATGGTCCGCCCGGCGTGGGCAAGCGGACGGTGGCCGTGAGGTTCGGGGCGGCACTGGTCGGGGGGGGAGACCCTGCGGCTGAAGACCGGGCCCTGCGTGGGCTACATCCCGACCTGACGGAGGTCAAGCCCGAAGGAGCTTTTACGACCATCGGCCAGATCAGGGACGTTCTTCGTCTCGCGGCGAGCCGGCCTTTCGAGGGCGCCCGCAGGGTGTTCGTCTTGCAGGCCGACAGCCTCAACGTGCAGGCCGCAAACGCGCTCCTGAAGACGCTCGAGGAGCCTGAGGGCGAGACGGTTTTCGTGCTGCTTGCGACCTCGCGCGAGGGGGTGCTACCCACCATCCTTTCCCGTGCCCAGGCCGTGCGTTTCAACCCCGTACCGACGGACGTCGTGGCCGAGTTTCTCGCGAAAAGGGGCGCCAGGGAGCCCGAGCTCGCCGCGGCACTCGGGAGGGGGAGCGTGGGGCTCTCGCTCCGCTACGCTGAGGACCCGGAGTTCGGCGAGCTGCGGGAGGCGGTCTTCCGGGCAGGTTTCTCCTTCTCGGAGGACTACGAGCGAAGGCACGAGGCCGCCGCGGAGATCGTCGGCCGGGCAGAGGCTGTAGGGGCTGCGCGCGAACGCGAGGTGCTCGACCGTTTCGAGGAACCCGACCGGCGGGCGAAAGACGGGGCCAAACGGGCCGCCAGGGGGGCGCGCGACGGCGCTCTGCGCGAGTCCCTGGAGTTGTTGGCGTTGCTGTACAGGGACGCTGCGGTTGTCGAGGCCGGCGCGGAGGAACTCGTTGCCAACATGGACAGGGTCGCGGAGATCAGGGAGCGCGTAGATCGGTATCCCCGGGCCGATTGGGCCGGGGCGGCGCTCGCCCTGGGGGAAGCGCGGGCGGCACTTGCGTATAATGTCTCCCCGGAGGCGACCCTGGAGGTGACGTTATCGAGCATACGGCGGAAGATACTCGTACGCTCCCCAGGCTCGTTGACGTCAGGGTCCCTGGCTGGAGCGTAACCAGGCTCTGCTACGCGCGGGACCTGGACCTGCGGGTCGGCTATAGGGTGGTCGTCGCGACCGAGGTGGGGGATCTGGTGGGGCGCGTCGCCCTCACACCGCGGCGGCGCGAGCCATACACCGAGCCCTACGATATCGTAAGGGTCGTCACCCCCGAAGACCGGAGGACCGAGGACCGCAACAGGGAGCTCGGCCGGGAGATAAGGGAAGAGGCAAGGAAGCTTGCGCGGGACTACAGGATCGAAGGCATCGAGTTTATTGGCTGCGACGTCTCCCTTGATGGCACCTACGTCGAGGTCAAGTACCAGCACGATAAAGAGGTCGACCTTCAGCCCGTAAAGCGTGGCCTCGAGAGTTCCTACGACGTCCAGGTCGCCCTGCGGGAGTTTCGATTTATCGAGCGGTCCGCGGATACAGGCGGGTGTGATACCTGTGGGTTGCCCCTTTGCTGCGCGACCTGGAGCGGGGCAAGAAACCTGGGGCCCGTCAACGTCAGGCTCGCCAAGCAGCAGGGCGTGACGCCGAACGAGAAGATCATCGGCTGCTGCGGCGAGGTGAAGTGCTGCATGCGCTTCGAGCACGAGACCTACAAGGAGTTCAAGGAGCGCGCGCCGTTCCGCAACTCGACCGTGAAACTGGACGACAGGGAGGGTAAGGTCGTCGACTACTCCATGGTCAAGGACGCCGTCATGGTCCAGTTCGGCACGAGGCGCTCGGATCAGCAACTGGTAACGCTCGGTACCCTCGCAAAGGATAACCCCGGCATAATGCCGGCTGACACGGACGAGTGGGAGGTCGCGGATCCCTCTTCCGCGGACGCCTGAAGCAGCAAAGCGGAAAGAGTGAACCTACGGTGGCAACAGGCAACGGGCGTCAGCAAGGGAATAACTGATGCCTGAAACCTGTTACCTGAAACCTCCCCTCTAGGAGCGGTTTATTCTCCCCAGGGCCATCGACAACCCCAACGCGCCAGACAACATCTGCGACGTGGCCGGCGTCCTCGTCGGCCACGCCACCGACGAGGAGGGCACAACGGGCTGCACCGTCGTGCTCTTCGAGAAGCCGGAGGGGACCGTCGTCGGCGTGGACGTGCGCGGCTCCTCGCCGGGCACCCGCGAGACCGACCGCCTCGGACCAATCGGCGCCGTGCGCGGGACGCACGCACTCCTACTGACCGGCGGAAGCGCGTTCGGGCTCGCCGCCGCGGACGGTGTCGTCCGTTTTCTAGAAGAGAAGGGGGTGGGACTCGACGTCGGGGTGGCCCGCATACCTCTCGTCTCGGCGGCCGTCCTCTTCGACGTCCACTTCGGCGACCCCGGGGTACGACCCGACGCCCCTATGGGTTACAGGGCCGCCTCCTCGGCCACGGGCGGCGACTTCGCACAGGGCAGCGTGGGTGCCGGTGCAGGGGCGACGGTCGGCAAGGTTCTCGGGCCGGACCGCGCCATGAAGGGCGGCGTGGGGAGCGCCTCGGTCAGGCTCGACGGCGGCCTCGTCGTAGGCGCCCTCGCAGCCGTCAACGCCTTCGGAGAGGTCAGAAATCCGTGGACCCGCGAGCCTATCGCCGGCCCCCGACTCGACGACGGCACGCTCGGCGACACGGTGGAACTACTCCCGCAGGTCGCGGATCGGCTGAGGTGGGGGGAGAACACCACCCTCGGGATAGTTGCTACCAACGCCCGCCTGACCAAGCCCCAGGCTAACAAGGTGGCCCAGATGGCCCACGACGGCCTGGCCCGGGCCATCTACCCCGTGCATACCACCGTAGACGGCGACATCGTCTTTGCCGCCGGTACGGGCGAGACGGAAGCCGTGCCGGATCTCGTAGGTGCCTGGGGGGCGCGCGTGATGGAAGACGCTATAGTGCGCGCCGTGCTAGCCGCCAGGGGCTCGAAAGGTATCCCCGCCGCAAGGGATCTATGACTTGAAGGCTACAGGACACAGGTTTCAGGCTTCAGGAAGAAAACCTCTGTAGCCCTCCTTCAATCAACTCTTCGCGCAGATCGCTACCGGCCTTCAGCAAGCCAAAAAGCTGACTGCTGAAGGCTGATAGCTGAAAGCTCTCTAACTCGTTGCGCCCTCCGGGATCAAGATTCCCCTTCCGCGCAGGTTGCCTGAGTTGAGGTCCTGCATGGCGTCGTTCACGGCGTCGAGCGGGTAGGTCGCGGTGTGCAGGTTGACCTTGCCCTGGGCGGTTAGCACCATGAGTTCTACGAGGTCGTTGTAGGTGCCGACCAGGTTGCCGGTGATGCTTCTCTCGGTCGAGACGATGTCTATGGTCGGCACCTCGACCATGCCGCCGTAGCCTATGGCGTAGTGTGAGCCACCTGGGCGCGTCATCTCCCAGGCGTCGTCCTGCGCGCCCCGCTCGCCAACGTAGTCGAAGACGACCTCGGCGCCGCCGTTCGTCATCTCCTGAACGGTGTCGACATAGCCATCCTGCACCTGTACCGTCTCGTCCGCTCCCCACTCTTTGGCGAGTTCGAGCGCCTCCTCCGAGGGGTCGGTGACGATGATCCGCGTCGGGGTCAGCGCCTTTAGGCACTGGATGCCTATATGTCCGAGTCCCCCGGCCCCGATCACCACGGCGTTCGTACCGGCGTAGAGGAGCGGGACGGACTTCCGTACGGCGTGGTAGGCGGTGAGGCCGGCATCCGCGAGCGCCGCGATGTCTTTTGGCTCAAGGATAGGGTCGAGCTTGACGACCGCGCGGGCGTTGGTCTTCATGAGGTCGGCGAAGCCGCCGTCGCGGGAGAGACCAGGGAACTCGCCGACCTCGCAGTGCATATCATCCCCGGCGCGGCAGGCGTGGCACAGCCCGCAGGTCATGAGCGGGTGGCAGATCACCGTGTCCCCGACCTCCACGTTGGTTACCGCAGAGCCGACCTCTTCGACCCAGCCGGAGTTCTCGTGGCCGAGCACGTAGGGAAGCAGCGTGTTGTCCACGTCCTGTATGGGCTGCCATTGTCCCTCGACGACGTGTATGTCCGTGCGGCACAGCCCCGCCGCCCCGATGCGCACGATCACATCGAGTGGACCCTCTATCTTCGGTTCGTCGATCTCTTCGACTTTGAGGCTGTCCTGCGGAATACTGTCATCGTAACGGTGCAACCTCGCGGCCTTCATAGCGTCGCCTCCTCCTTGTCGACCCAGGCCGCGTCCTTGTAGCGTGCGGCCAGAACTCCCCTGCAAAAGCCTGCGTTCGCTTCGATGCTCAGACGGGTCACCCTGGCGAACCGCAGGTGCTTGATGACCGCCTCTTCGGGTACCCGCCTGCCGTCGGGATCAACCACGAACGTGGCTTCCCCCGAGACGTCGAGCCCGAGCTCCTCCCTGCGGCTGAGGTATTTCTCTTTCGCCTCCGAGTCCGGAACGTCCTCAAGCCGCATCCCGGCGAGCTCCGCCGCGGTGTACCCGTCCGCGAGCAGCATCCTGCAGAGTTTCTCCTGCCTGCTGACGAACGCCTTGCGACGAAAGATGTCGCGCAGCCCGTCAAGGTCTTCCCCGGTCTCCTCGAACGTGCTGAACGTGCCCTCGAATCCGAGCCCCCCGGCCATGCCGGCGTTGATCTCATCGGCCGTATGATGGTCCTCGAGCACCACCCGCGCCTCGTGGACGCCCGGCACCGCGAGCAAAGCCTCCTTCGTATCGTAGGCCATAAGGTAGGCGAAGTTCGGGGCGCAGAACGGCGTGGGCAGGCGGAGCCTTACGTCCACGGTGTCCTCGCCAACGTGCAACTCCGAGATGAACTGAAGGTCTGTTATCGGTTCATCGAGCTCCGGGTCCCGAACGCCCGAGAGGGCGTCCAGGACCGATGCTTCGGTGATCATTAAAGCGGCCGCTCGGGATACTCGGCTTCGCTGCCGGCCATGACGGGCTCCTCCTGCGGAACCTCGGAAGGAACCTCGATGTCGTACAGCCTCGCGGCGTTGAGGCCGAGAATCTTGCGCTTGACGTCGGGCGTAAGCGTCCCGTACTCGCCCTGCATGTCCTCGGGGATCTGGAAGTCCACGAACTTCTCCACGAGCCACTTGGGCTGCCAGATGGCGTAGTCGCTGGCGAAGAGGATCCTGTCCTCATCCAGCCAGTACAGGAGCTCACCGATGATCTGCGCAAAGTAGCGCGGCCTGGAGTGAATGAACGGCATCGCCACGGCGAGCCCTCCGTACACGTTTGGCTCCTGTACCCCGATCCAGCAGAAGTCCTCCAGCCTGGGTAGACCCACGTGCTCGACGATGAAGTTGAGATCCGTGAACTCGGTGGCGACGTGATCCACGTCATCGACGTTGAAGGCGTCTTTGTTGAGCGGCCTGATGGTCGGCCCCTTGTGGACGTGGATGTTCTTGACCCCGAGCTCCAGGCACTTCTCCAGGTAGCGCTTGGACCAGTAGTCG
>DASUPX010000099.1:0-5166 GCA_036280905.1 Rubrobacter sp.
ACGGGGCTTCGGACTTCGGCAATCTGGGAGACGGCGTCCGCATCGGCAACTCCTCGAACGTCACGATCGGGGGCCCGGCCGCCGGTGCACGGAACGTGATCTCTGGTAACGACGCCAACGGCGTCTTCATCTCGGGCACGAGCAGCGCCACCGGCAACAGGGTTCAGGGCAACTTTATCGGCACGGACAGGAACGGCACCACAGGCTTCGGCAACACCGAAAGTGGAGTCAGGGTGGAGACACCCGGCAACCTCATCGGCGGGACGGCGGCTGGGGCTGGCAACGTCATCTCGGACAACGGTGAACTGGGGGGTGATGCGGGGGTATTTATTTCCGGCACGGGCGCCGTCAACAACGTGGTTCAGGGCAACAAGATCGGTACAGACGTGAGCGGCACATCGAACCTCGGCAACTTGAACGGCGTATCCGTCACAGGCGCGTCGGACACCACGATCGGGGGAACGGTCGACACCGCGGCCAACAAGATCGCCCTGAACGACAACCGGGGTGTGATCATCGTGGGCGACGCTGCCACGGGCAACAGCTTCCTCCGCAACTCCATCTTCGGCAACGGGACACCGCCAGGGCTGAGCATCGACCTGGGCAACGACGGCGTGACCGCCAACGACGCCAGGGACCCCGACACGGGCCCCAACGGCCTTCAAAACTTCCCCGTCCTCACCTCGGCGAGCGAGACGCGGATCGAGGGCAGGCTCAACAGCCGTCCCGGAAGGACCTTCACCATCCAGTTCTTCTCGAACCCACCGCCGATCTCCCCGCTCCTCGTCAGAGAGGGCACGACCTTCCTGGGCGAGAGGAACGTGGTGACCAACAGCGAAGGCAGGGTTTCCTTCGCGTTCAATACGCAGGTCAACACGGGAGAGCTCGTGACCGCAACGGCGACCATAATCACCAACAACTCCGGCCCGGGCAACACGTCGGAGTTCTCCGCGACCAGGCTCGTCGAGTAACACTCCCGCCAGCAGGACGCGGCACACCCTCAGCTTGGGCGGCTTCTAGTAGAATGCCGCATTACGGAAAGAGACCTTTGGGGACGGGTGAGGTACCAATGTCCAACATCGGGGACTATGAGGAGACGTACGCGAACTTCGGCTGGGACACACCGGAGAGGTTCAACTTCGGGCGTGACGTGGTGGACCGTTGGGCGGCGCAGGACAGGGTGATGGTCCTCCTCGGCAAGGAGCAGACGGCCCCGTACAGGTACCCGCGCCAGATAGGGTCCATCGAGGGGCTGCCAAAGACGACGAGCGGGAAGATTCGACGCGTCGAGTTGCGAGGATGAGGGCTACAGGCTACGGGCCTCAGGCTTCAGGAACGTTACTCTCGCGTTACGGGTGCTCTCTGAGAATACCTGAAACCTGTAGCCTGAGACCTGGGGCCTCTTGTGCCTGATCTTCGGCCGTTCGCTGGTGAGGAGTACTGTTATCTGACCACTACCGGTCGTGTTTCGGGTCGCCCACACGAGATCGAGATCTGGTTCTCCCTGGTGCCCGAGACGGGGACACTGTACATGCTCTCCGGGGGCGGCGACCGCTCGGACTGGGTGAAGAACCTTCGCAGGGACCCCGGGGTCATGATCCGCATCGCTGGGGAGGATCTCGGTGGGGTGGCCCGGGATGTCCGCGACGCGGACGAAGACGAACTGGCGCGGCGGCTCCTGGTGGAGAAGTACGAGCGGAGCCCGGGCCGGCTCTCGAACTGGCGTCGCACCTCCTTGCCCGTTGCTGTGGACCTCTCGGCGTAGGATCGATGCCCGTTGGATAATCGTCGGGGCATGAAGGGACCAGCGGGACTGCGGTCCAGGGCGGCGGGTCCTGGCGACGCGGAGGCCATAGCCCGCATCTACAACGAGGGCATCGAGGAGCGCATCGCGACCTTCGAGACCAGGCCGCGCGCGGTCAAGGAGATCATGGGTTGGTTCGACGACGGGCATCCCATCGTCGTTGTGGAGGGGGAAGGAGGGGTGATCTCCTTCGCCAACGCCTCTGCTTATAGCCCCCGCGAGTGCTACTCGGGCGTGGCCGAGTTCTCGGTCTATACAGCCGGTGAAGCAAGGGGGCTGGGGGCTGGCACCCTGGCGATGGAGGCTTTGATCTCCACCGCGGAACAGGCCGGTTTCTGGAAGCTCACCTCCCGCGTTTTCGTGGAGAACGGGCCAAGCCTGAACCTACTGGGGTCCCTGGGCTTCCGCGAGGTGGGGGTTCACGAGAAGCACGCCAGGCTGGACGGAGAGTGGCGAGACGTTGTCGTGGTCGAGCGGCTCATCCCGGCCAACCTGTGAAGATTTTCGTGGGCGGCATGATATCCTGGCGCGATTTGTTGGCCCGAACACGATGAACGGAGGCAGGGATGGCTGACTTCACGCCGGCAAGCGGCCTTCTGGGTGGGCTCTTGATCGGGCTTGCCGTCGCGTTGACGCTGTTGCTGAACGGACGCATAGCGGGAATAAGCGGTATCGTCGGCGCCCTGTTGAACCCGAAGGCCGGCGACAGGGGCTGGCGTGCGGCCTTCGTGGCAGGACTACCCCTGGGCGCCCTCGCCTACATCCTGGTGGAGGGCGGGCCGGCGCCGGTCGACGTGCTCGCCTCGCCGCCGGCCATCCTGGTCGGCGGGCTGCTGGTCGGGTTCGGCACCAGGATGGGCGCTGGCTGCACCAGCGGCCACGGGGTGTGCGGGCTCGCGCTTCTCTCCTGGCGCTCGGCGGTCGCCACGGCGGTGTTCTTCGTGGTGGCCATGCTTACCGTTTTCCTGACGAGGCACGTCTTCTGATGGCTGCCCTCAGAACTTTCGCTGGCCTCGGTTGCGGCATCATCTTCGGCCTCGGGCTCGCCATCTCGGGGATGATGAACCCGGCCAGGGTCATCGGCTTCCTCGACGTGGCCGGAGACTGGGATCCCACCCTCGCCTTCGTCATGGGCGGCGCCCTGCTCGTTGCCGCGCCCGCCTACCGTCTGATCCTGGGCCGCGGGCGTCCCATCCTGGATGATTCGTTCTCTCTTCCCAAGAACACGTTGCTAGACAGGCCCTTGATCCTCGGCTCGGCCCTCTTCGGCGTCGGGTGGGGGCTCGTCGGGTTCTGTCCGGGTCCCGCGGTGGCAGCCGTCGTTACCGGGCTCCCCGCCGTCCTCGGGTTCCTGGCGGCCATGCTCGCCGGCATGGCATTGCACGCCTGGATCTCCAGCAGGCAACCTGTGCGCAAGGGATCGCCTGAGGCAGCCCCGCGTACCCGCTAGAGACCGCTCTGGGACCGGGCCTGGACGCGCTTGAAGATCTGCTCCGAGGCCGAGATGGGGTCTAGCTCCTTGTTGTAGACCTTCTCCACGAGACCGGTGTCCTCGCGGTTCAGGCGCTCGTGCATCTCCTTCTCAAGGCGGTTCGTGGCCCACGCGACTACGAAGTCCCTGAGGGCGGCCCGCCGTCTGTCGGCCAGCCTGCCGTCCTCTTCGAGAAAGTCGCGGTGATCCTGGATTTTCTCCTTCAGTTCCCGTATGCCTTCGCCGGTGTTGCCGCGGGTCATCACGATGGGCGGGAACCACGGCTCGGGGTCGAGCTCGTGCCCGATCTCCAGAATGGAGCGCACCTCTGAGGCGGTGTTCCTGGCCCGCGGGTGGTCCGATTTGTTGATGCAGAAGACGTCTGCTATCTCCATTACCCCAGCCTTGAGCGCCTGCACCGCGTCCCCGGCTCCCGGCTGCAAACACAGAACCACCGTGTCGGCGGCCGAGGCGACCTCGACCTCACCCTGTCCCACGCCAACGGTCTCGTAGAGGATCACGTCGTACCCGCAGGCCTCCATGGCGATGGCCGCGAGCCTCGAGCCCCCGGCGAGTCCGCCCAGATGACCCCTGCTCCCCATCGACCGTATGAACACACCGGGGTCGAGAAAGTGGTCCGAGAGCCTGATGCGGTCACCCAGGATGGCCCCTCTGGAGAACGGGCTAGAAGGGTCGACGGAGATGACCCCTACCCGCTTGCCCTCCTCCCTGTACAACTCGATGAGCTTCGCGATGATGCTGCTCTTGCCGACGCCGGGCGGGCCCGTGAAGCCGACCGTGAGGGCGTCGCCGGTCTCGGGGTATATCTCCCCGATTATCCTCGCCGTCTCCTCGTCCTCGCGCTCTATCCTGGAGATCACCCGCGCAAGCGCCCGCCGGTCACCAGCGAGCAGACGTTCCACGAGGTCGCCGTTTTTCATCTACGACCTCATCGAGACTACGCGCGCTGGCTTATTGCCGGGTCGGCCTACGTCCACTCGGTCTTGAGCTCTGGGGTCTTTGCCAGCGTCTGGTAGACGACGCAGTACTGCTCCGTGCTCTTACGCAGCTTTTCCATCTGGTCTTCGGTCGCCCCGGGCGCCACGATTTCGATTTTGGTGCGGATGGACTCGAAGCCGACGGGGGCCTCCCGGGAGACGCCCAGCGTACCAGCGAGGTCCATATCCCCCTCGACGGTCACCTCGATCTTCTCGGCGACTATTCCCATGGACCCGGCGACCATCTGACAGGTGACCTGGGCGCAGGCCGCCAGAGCGCCGAGCAAGAGGTCGCCGGAACAGGCGACCTCGCCCGTCCCCCCCACGCCCTCGTGGGCCCCGGCCTCGTAGACGGCCTTCCCGACGTCGACGGAGCAGGAGATCGGGGTGTCCTCCTGGCTAGCCTTCGCCTCCAGGGTTATGCGGGAGGATCCCGGCTCGTCACGGTACTTTTTCTTTAGCGGCCTTTGAACCGAGCGGAGATCCAAGATCGTCCTCCAGAGCTAGCTTCCCTTCCAGAGCCTATTGTAGCCGCCAGAAGAAAGTACATTTCGTGCATGTGCAGCGCATGTGTTACTCTGAATTACATGTCGAAGATGATCCAGATACGAAACGTACCCGACGATCTGCACCGCACCCTGAAGGCAAGAGCGGCCAGGGCGGGCATGACGCTATCTGACTACCTGCTTTCCGAGATAGAGCTTGTGGCAGAGAAACCGACCATGAGCGAGTGGTTGGAGAAGGTAAGGAGCAGGGAGCCGGTCAAGTTGGACGAGCCGCCGGACGTGACTATCCGGCGGTTCAGGGACGCTGACGATCCGCGCAACTCGAGCTAGCTGACCTTGATCGTCCTGGATGCCTCTGCGGCGATCGCCGTGTTGCTCAACCTCGGC
>DASUPX010000100.1:0-4420 GCA_036280905.1 Rubrobacter sp.
CCACCCTCATGCCGGCGCGATCGTACTCGAGTACGCGGGCACCCCAGTTCCTTTGTGGCCTGTACCTTCTAGTGCTCACGCCTCGTTCACGCGTCCATTACTCGTCGAACTGGAACAACGAGCAGCCACCATCGACCAGCAACGTCGAACCGGTCATGTAGTCCGCTGCCTCCGAGCACAGGAAAGCGGTCGCCCTTGCGACCTGTTCGGCGGTCTGCGGTTCTCCGAGCGGTATCACGTGCCTCACGCGGCGCGCGTACTGGGGTTCCGTCTCCATTTGCCGCTTTGCCAAGCCAGCCCTCACGATGCCGGGGGCGATCACGTTTACCAGTATGCTGTGCCCCGCTAGCTCCCGCGCCATCTGGCGTGCCAGCATCCGGATTCCGGCCTTCGAGACGGAGTACGCTGTGATCTCCGGCCAGGGTACCTCCTGCACCCACGAACCGGTGAAGATAATACGGCCCGGCCTCTCGCGCCTAACCATGAGCCGTGCGGCCGATTGCCCCAGATTGAAGCAACCGCCCAGGTTGACCGCAAGGTGGTTCTGCCACTGCTCTTCGGTGATCTCGAGAAACGGCGCGGAGTCGACTATGCCCGCGTTGCCGATGGCAACATCCAGGGGTTCTATGCGCGCTAGCGCCTCGTCCACGGCAGCCCGATCCGTAACGTCGGCTTGTATATAGCCGACCTCGCCGTTGGCCCCCCTGGCCCTCTCCAACCACGGCTCAGCGTCTTCGGCCGACTTCAGATCGATGAGGGTCACGGAAGCACCCAGGGTCGAGAGTTCCCTTCCCATGGCACCTCCGATGTCGCCGGCGCCACCCGTGATCGCTACGCCGGCCCCGTCCATCCGATCCACGTCCACCTCCCCGTTGACTCCACCTAGTAACAAAGTGTACACTATTTTGGTATGACCGGTAAAGCCAGAGATCGAGTAATCAACCGGGACTCCCTCTCCACCTACCTCGAGAAGCAGATAGTCTCGGGCCGCGTGGCGGAGGGATCGAAGCTGCCTTCGGAGCGGGCTATCGCCGGGGAACACGGCCTGAGCCGGCCGGCGGTGCGCGAAGCCCTGCGCGACCTGGCAGGTCGAGGGCTCATCGAAATCGTGCCCGGACGCGGGGCGTACGTCCGCGGGCCGCGAGCGGGTGATCTGGTGGGCCCGCTAGAGGCCTTCTACCGACGCCAGCGCGTTACCCCGCGGGATCTTGTCGAGGCCCGCAAGATGATCGAGTGCGAGGCGGCTTTTCTGGCGGCGGGGAGGTCCGGGAGCGGGGATCTCGGCGCCATGGAGCGGGCGCTCACGCGCTTCGAACACAGCGCCGACCTGGTAGACAAGACCCGTTACGATATCGCGTTTCACATGAGTATCGTGCGCGCCGCGCACAACCCGGTGGTCGAGACGATGTACGGCTCGATCAGGGGCCTGGTCGTGCAACTGATGCTACGGTCTTTGGGGGATCCGACCGTCTCCCGTGCCGGGGTGCCCTACCACCGGGAGATCTACGAGGCCATCCGCAACGGGGACGGAGAACGCGCCCGCTCGTCGATGTCTGGTCATCTGGTGATCGCGGAGAGGCTCTACGGGGACGACTTCGACCGAAGCCTGCACGGCGTATTCCAGAGGGAACTCGAGCGCCTCCTCGGTCCCGGCGTGACGCTAGATGAGCTGCTGGACCTGGCTGTCGAGACCGATAGTGATGACAAGGAGGCTCCATGGGAGCCCGCGTGAGGCACCATCTTGGGGCGAGCACAAGAAACGGCAGGTCTTAGGAGGAGGTTGGGAACGAAGCCATCGGAAGCCGGTGTAGCGGCGCAGAAAGGACACGAAATGGGAAAGGGAGTATGGAGGTGACGGTTCATGTCTAGCCAGTCTGCGGAAGTGGGCAGGGTCGGCAGCAACAAGTTGGTTTACTTCTTCGGCGCCCTTGGGGGGTTGCTCTTCGGGTACGACACCGGGGTCATCGCGGGTGCAATCCTGTTCATCAACAAGGACCTCGGGCTCTCGCCGTTCATGAGCGGGCTGGTGGTAAGCTCGCTCTTGGTGGGTGCGATGATCGGCGCGGCCTTCGCAGGGCCGATCGCAGACGCCACCGGCCGGCGCCGTCTCGTCCTGGTGGCGGCCCTCGTCTTCGCCGTGGGGGCGATCGGCGCGGCGCTTGCGACCAATGCCGCAATGCTGGTGCTTTTCCGGGTCGTGCTGGGACTCGCGGTCGGGGCGGCTTCCCTTACCGTACCGCTGTACCTGGCGGAGGTAGCCCCAACCGAGATCCGTGGGGCGGTCGCCTCCCTCAACCAGCTCATGATAGTCACGGGCATACTCATCGCCTACATAGCCAACTCGGCGCTGGCCGGGGCCGGGGCGTGGCGCTGGATGATCGGGCTGGCCGTGATCCCCTCCGTGCTCCTCTTCCTCGGGATGCTCTTCATGCCGGAGACCCCCCGCTGGCTCGTGAGCAAGGATCGGGAAGAAGAGGCCAGGGAGGTGCTGAGGCGGAACAGGGACGAGGTGGCCATCGAGGCCGAGATCAACGACATCAAGCGCGTGGAGAGCCAGGAAGAAGGCGGCCTCAGGGAACTGCTGGCGCCCTGGGTGAGACCCGCTCTGTTGGTGGGCATGGGACTCGCCATCTTCCAGCAAATCGTCGGGATCAACACCATCATCTACTACGCTCCCACGACCCTCACGAACGTGGGCTTCGGCGACTCGGCGGCCATCATCGCCAACGCCGGCATCGGCGTGATCAACGTGACGATGACCCTGGTTGCGATACGCTTCATAGACCGGGCCGGGCGCAAGCCGCTACTGCTCGCCGGCGCCGCCGGCATGGCCTTGAGCCTCGCCGTCCTGGGGCTTACCTCGCTGCTCCTGCCCGCACCGACCGGCGTGGGCCCTGTGGGCATCATAACGCTCGTGTGCCTGGCCCTGTTCATCGCCGCCTTCGCGGTCAGCTGGGGACCCATCGTCTGGGTCATGCTCGGTGAGATCTTTCCGCTCAAGGTGCGGGGCTCGGCCATGGCGGTGGCGACGGTGTTGCTGTGGGGCGCGAACTTCGTTGTTTCCTTGACGTTCCCGGTCCTGCTCGACGCGCTGGGGTTGGGCTGGCTGTTCGTGGGGTACGCCTTCATAGGGGTGGCGGCGTTCTTCTTCGTGCGCTCCTTCGTCACCGAGACAAAGGGACGCAGCCTCGAGGAAATAGAAGCCGATCTGCAGGAAAGGGCGACTGTGTAAGGGGAGTGGCTCCGTTCCGAAAGGTACCCGCATGAAAGTGTCCCGAATCGAAACACTTCGTCTCGGGGAATTCCCGAACGTGCTCTTTGTCCTCGTCTATACCGACGAGGGCCTCACGGGCCTCGGCGAAACCTTCTTCGGCGCCCGGGCCGTCGAGGCCTACGTACACGAGACGATCGCGCCCTACCTGCTCGGGAAGGACCCCCTGCGCATCGACTGGCACGCCGACCAGCTCTACGGCTACCTTGGCTACGGGAGCAGCGGGGTCGAGACGAGGGGCGACTCGGCCGTGGACATCGCGCTCTGGGACATCTTCGGCAAGGCTACGGGACAGCCCCTCTACCAACTCCTGGGGGGGAAGTGCCGGGAGAGCATCAGGACCTACAACACCTGCGCGGGCTACCGTTACGTGCGCGAGGCGCCCCGCCAGGAGGTTGAAAACTGGGGGCTGCCCGAGGAGGCCGCCGAGGCAACCGAGGGGCCATACGAGGATCTCGATGCTTTCCTCAACCGGGCCGACGAACTGGCCGAGGATTTGCTCTCGCAAGGGATCACGGGCATGAAGATCTGGCCGTTCGACCCCTACGCGGAGGCTTCGGGCGGCCACTACATCTCCGATGCGGACCTCCAGAAGGCCCTCGAACCGTTCCGCAAGATACGCGAGGCGGTGGGTATGCAGATGGACGTGATGGTGGAGTTCCACTCGCTATGGGACCTCCCGACGGCAAAGAGGATCGCACGTGCCACCCAGGAATTCGGGCCTTACTGGTACGAGGATCCCATAAAGGCTGACGCCCTCGCCGCCCTCGCCGAGTTCGCATCATCCACCCACGTACCGGTAACGGCGAGCGAAACGCTCTCGGGCCGTCCCGCCTTCCTGCAGTTGATAAACAAGGGAGCCGCCGACATCGTGATGCTCGACCTCAGCTGGTGCGGCGGCATAAGCGAGGCGAAGAAGATCGCCACGATGGCCGAGGCTTGCCACCTCCCGGTGGCCCCCCACGACTGCACCGGTCCCGTGGTGCTGACCGCCTCGACCCACCTCTCCATGAACCTACCCAATGCCTTGACCCAGGAGTCCGTGCGAGCCTACTACACAGGCTGGTACAAGGAGCTCGTCACCGATCTACCGACCGTCTCTGATGGCCACATCTCACCCCCTCAGGGACCGGGACTCGGTACGGAGCT
>DASUPX010000101.1:0-5733 GCA_036280905.1 Rubrobacter sp.
TTCGCTCCCTCGGGCCGGTGGAGGTCATGGTGGTGGAGGTAGAGAACCTGCCCCCGAACACGAAGTTCGGTCTGTTCCTCCTTCAGCTACCCGGAAGGGGAGGAGTCGAGCCCTTCGGCCTCGCCTCCTACGAAGGAGACATAACAACGAACGCGCAGGGCGAAGGCAAAGGGGTGTTCGTCGGGCGCTTCAACCGGGAGACGTTCACCATAGCCCCGGATAGCGGTCCGGCCCCGGTCGTTCACAGCGACGGTCCCAACCCGGACGCCTCGACCAACCCGGAGTTCGCCCCCATCCACACCTACCACCTGGGGCTCTTCTTCGACTCGCCCGGTGCCGCCCGAAGGGGTGGTTGCCCCGACACGGTAACGCCCTTCAACGGCAAGCACAGGGCCGGCATCAAAGCCCTCTCCACCCGCAACTTCCCCGACAACCGGGGCCCGTTGCGTCAGGTCTCGCCCTAGAGCTTTCAGCCTTCAGCTATCAGCTTATTTGTAGTGGGCTGATCTCTTGGAGCCGACAGCTCTCCTTCGCAGACGTACTCGGCCGGGCCCGTCATGTAGACGGGTTCGCCCTCCCCTGACCAGCCTATCTCCACCACGCCGCCGTCGAGGTAGACCCTGACCGGGCTCCTCGCGAGGCCCCGTGCTATCGCGGCGACGGCGACGGCGCATGAGCCGGATCCGGAGGCCAGGGTCTCGCCCGCGCCGCGCTCCCAGATCCTCATTCTGACGTCGTGCTCGCCCCGCGCGAACCCGAACTCCACGTTTGTCCTCTCGGGAAACGCGACGTCTGTTTCGATGGGCGGCCCCACGGACGGGAGGTCAAGCGCCTCGACCGCGGCGGCGCTCTCCAGAAACGTTACCGCGTGCGGGTTGCCAACCGAGACGCGCACGAAGCGGAAGCTGCCGACCGTGATCTCCGCGCCAACCCGGGGCGCTTCCATGTTCACCCGCGAGGAGCCGTCATCGAAGAGCGCGACCTCCCTGACCCCCGCGCCGGTGGCCATGGTCAGGGCCGGTCCGCTGACCATGCCGCGGTCGGCCGCGTAGCGGGCGAGGCAGCGCAACCCGTTGCCGCACATCTCGGAGGGCGAGCCGTCTGAGTTCAGGTAGATCATCTCCAGGTCGGCGGCCCCGGACGGAACTGGAACGAGTATCCCGTCGGCCCCGACACCGAAGTGCCTGTCGCAGGAGCTCCTGGCGAGCCCGGGAAGGTCTACCCCCTCGACCTCGTCGGGGTCGAAGACGAGAAAATCGTTGCCACAACCCTGCATTTTCGTGAACCGCACGCCTTCCAACGCCCTTCCTGCTTACCGCGTCGACCGCATAGTGCCGTCCCCGTGCGCGACCACCCGAAGACCACGAGTAGTGTACACGCCCCGTAGCGCCCGGAGGCGTGCAGGAGTCCGCATCGGACTACAATCGGCTGGTTATCTACGAACAGGTCGAGCAATCGAGGAGGAGCGGGCTTGAGCAAGGATACTTAGAAGTGGATCGTCCCCGTTCTGTCAACCGCGCTTGCGGCATGGGCGGCGACCAGGCTCGCGGGCAGGTTTCTGAACGACCCGGAAGAGCGCGGGTCGCGAGACGATGTGAAAGAAACTCCCGTCCAGGGTACGTTCTCGGTCCTGGCCACCATCCTGGCATCGCGCCTGATCCGCGATGTCCTCAGCAAACGCTGGAATTGAAGGTTTCAGGCTACAGGTATCAGGTCTACTTTCCTGTATCTTGTGGCCCTCTTCCACGATGACCGCGATGATGAGGCCCATCGCAAACGGCGTGCGCCTGCGGCGAAAACACCGTTGGGAAAGGGCCGGTTCGCCCGTATATTTCAACGGTGAGAGCTAACCGCGCAAAATATCGTCGTCGCAGGCTTGGGGCACTGTTCGTGGCGGGCGCCCTGGCCGTCGCCACGTACACGGCCGGCGGGGTTGGCGCCGAGCCGTCCCCCGCGCATTACACCGTCGCCCCCGGGGACACGCTGTGGGGCATAGCCATCGAGCGCACCGCACTGTGGGAGGACCCGAGGCCAAAGGTAGAGGCTATCAGGGAGGCCAACGACCTCTCCGGTTACGAGATCTATCCCGGCATGAGCCTGGAGTTGCCCTCCTCCGTCTGAACGGCCCGGCCGGGCCCAGCATAACGAGTGCGCTACCCTCATTCTCTTCGGCGCTTGCCGACGGTTAGCATCGGGCTCTACCTCGTGGCATCATAGGCAAACAAACTTCCGCGGCGTTTCTATTGCCCTCACCACGATGGTGGGGACCGAGATCATCGCGGACATCCTCTGGAGCAGGCGGGAGGTCGATTCGATGGCAAAGGCGGGAGAGGAGATCTATAACCCGGTCCAACAAGACCGTATCATCTGGCGCAGAACAGCCCGGGAGACCGAAGGCGAACTGCTTGGCGCCGACCTTATCGTCTCGCCCCGCGGCGGTAACCCGCTCCACGTCCACCCCCGTCAGGAGGAGCGTTTCAAGGCAATATCCGGCACCTTCGGCGTCCAGGTTGGCGACGAGCAGCGGTGGCTAGGCGAGGGCGAAGAAGCGGCCGTTCCGCCAGGTACCCCCCACAGGTGGTGGAACGACTCGGACGACGAAGAGGCCCGGGTCTCTGTGGAACTCCGACCCGCCCTGAACTCCGAGGTCTTCTTCGAGACCCTCTACGGGCTCGCCCGGGACGGCAAGACCGACCGCAACGGGGTACCCAACCTCCTGCAGCAAGCGGCCATGCTCAACGGGATCAACAGCGATGAGATATACCTCGCCTCGCCGCCTATACCGGTGCAGAAGGCTTTCCTGGCCGTGCTCGCCCCGTTGGGAAGGCTGCTTGGTTACAGAGATCACTACGGCAAGTACAGCCCGGCGGAGGACTGGGAAAGGTCGGAGCCGCCGTCCACGGCAGGCTTGATGGCGAGGGTAGCGGCTCTGTTGGCCCCGCTGCTGGTCGTTTCTCTGGTCCTGGTCATGCGGGGCCGCCGCTCGCGCGAGGGTTAGCTAGAGGATCGGAGGAAAGGTTTGGAAGATCGGGGCGAGGTCTGTCTCGCTGAAGAGGTCGAACGCCTCAGGAAGCTCGGCCTCTCCGATGAAGAGGTGGCGGGCAGGCTGGGCGTCGACGTGAGTTGGGTGGAGAGCCTCGTCTCGCCCGGGGACGGGGAGCCCCAGGCATGACGTAGTCGGGCGGTTCGCGAACTGCCCCTACACCGTTGGTGCGTAATGGCGCCGTACGTCCGTCTTTGGCGGGTTGTCCAGACGCCCTGCGTTATTCTTCGGTTCGGCCTCCCAGGTGTCTGGCCAGGAAGCTTTCGGCGGCGGCGTAGAACTTCAGCCGGTTTTCGGGTCGGGCGAAGCCGTGGCCCTCGTCTTCGAAGAGCATATATTCGTGGTCGATGCCCTTCTCTTGCATGGCGGCGACGAACTGTTCCGACTCTGCCTGCTTTACGCGCGGGTCGTTGGCGCCCTGGGCTATGAGCATCGGTATCTTTACACGGTCAACGAAGAACAGGGGCGAGCGCGATTCCAGGAACTCCCGCTCTGTTTCGGGGTTGCCGACCCTCTCGTGGAAGGTGGCGAGCAGGGGCTTCCAGTATGGAGGGATGCTGTTTATCAGGGTGATCAGGCTAGACGGGCCGACGATGTCGACGGCGCACCGGAAGAGGTCGGGCGTGAAGGTGGCCCCGGCGAGCGCGGCGTACCCGCCGTAGGACCCGCCGTAGATTGCTATCCGCTCGGGATCTGCCACGCCCTCCTCGACGGCCCAACCGACCGCGTCGACGAGGTCGTCGTGCATCCTGGCGCCCCACTCCTTGTTGCCGGCGTTGAGGAACTCTTTGCCGTACCCCGTCGATCCCCGGTAGTTGACCTGCAGGCAGGCGTAACCCCGGTTCGCGAACCACTGGGCCTCCGGGTTGTAGCCCCACCCGTCCCTGGCCCACGGGCCTCCGTGCACGTCGAGCACCATCGGCACGGGCCCGTCCGAGCTCTCCGGCGGCAGGGAGAGGTAGCCCTCTATGGTCAGGCCGTCGCGGGAGGTGAAAGAGATAGGTTTCATCCTGGCGAGGTCGTAGCCGGCGAGGTCAGGACGGGCGTCGAAGAGGTGCTCTCCGGTCTTGCCTTTACGGTCGTAGGAGTAGTACGAGGCCCCGCCATCGTCGGCGGTGAAGGCGACGAGCCAGTTCTCGTCGGCCCGGTCGCGGCTCGCCACGGCGAAGTCCCCGCGGCCCAGGCCCGCTATCTTCTCGAAGTCTTCATCGATTGCGTCGTCCAGCACCACCCAGTCCGTCCTCGCCCGCTCGACGGCGGCGGCCTGTACCTCGTGGGTCTCTGGGTTCGTCAGCACCTGTCCGACGTCGTAGCGCGGGTCTTCTACGAGCACCTCCGTATCGCCGCTCTGCAGATCGAGCAGCGTCAGGCGCGAGGCGTTGGCGTCGCGCGAGTCAAGGAGGTATAGCTTCGCGCCGTCTTCGGTAAAGCCAAGGGGTGCGCTTGATAGTGCGTCTTCCTTGTCCCAGCCGAAGAGCCTGCGCCAGCCGGCCTCCTCGCCGTCCCGCAGGAGAAGGTCGAAGCCTCCTTCCTGGGTGGCGGCCATGGCGGCCCGGACCTCGAAGGACGCGTCGGCGACCCAGCCGGCGACGTTGCCGGGGTTCTCGGCGGCGAGCTCCAGGTCGCCGGTTGAGATGCTCAGGCGGTAGACGTCGTGGCGCTCGGGGCTCTCCCTGTTGAGCGCCACGAGCAGCGTGTCCGGGAAGTGGCGGCTCTTGTCAAGGATCTGGGCCTGCACGCCGTCGAACGGTGTCAGGTCGCGGTCCTCGTGCGTGGACGCGTCTACGGCGTGCACGCGCCAGTTCTCGTCGCCGCCCTCGTCCTGGAGGTAGACGATGTGCCTGTTGTCCTCAGCCCAGAAACAGACCCTGATGCCGCGCCTGCGATCGTCGGTCACGGGCTCGAAGTCCGAGAGTGGGGCCCCGACGGCACCAACCCAGACGTTCAACACGCCATCCTTCGGCGCGAGAAAGGCCAGGCGCTCCCCGTCAGGGGAGAGTCGTGGCCCGACGCGCTCTGGATTTCCGAACAGAACCTCTCGCGGTATCAGCGGCACGGTCATGGTTCCTCCCTCTGGTCGTCACAGCACGCTCCGGCTAACGCCTCCGCTTGTCGGCACGCTCGGGCTTTACGCCCTCGCTTGTCGGCAACGCTTCTAGCCTGAAGGCTCTCGCTTTCGGCACGGCGCTTCACGCCTTGTCAGCTTTCTCGTGCCTTCACGCCGTTGAGTTTAGCGCTTGCTGGCTTCTAGGTCCCGAGGGCGTCTTTCATTGAGTACAGGCCGGGACGCGCGTTGGCGGCGAAGGTTGCGGCGCGGAGGGCGCCGTCGGCGAAGGTGCGGCGGGAGAGGGCGCGGTGGGTAACCTCGACCTCTTCGCCGCTCGAGTAGAAGATGAGCCGGTGCTCGCCCACGACGGCGCCGCCACGAAGGGCGTGGATGCCGATCTCACCGTGCCGCCTGGGCGAGAGGCCCTCCCGCCCGTAGACGGCGACCTCGTCGAGGTCCCTGTCTCTTCCCTCGGCGGCGGCCCGCGCGAGGAACAGGGCCGTGCCAGAGGGGGCGTCCTTCTTGTCTCTGTGGTGCGTCTCTACCAGCTCGATGTCGTAGTTTTCGCCGAGCTTCGCCGAGAGCTCGCGTACCACGTCGCGCAGCAGGTTTACCCCGATGCTCATGTTCGGCGCGAGCACTA
>DASUPX010000102.1:0-11173 GCA_036280905.1 Rubrobacter sp.
GAGGAGGTCGAGGGAGCCGAAGAGAAGCCGGGGCAGGACGTGATCGTGACGGTCGAGGAGCCGCTCAGGGATTCGGGGGGGCTCGTGATCCTCAAGGGTAACCTGGCTCCGGAGGGCTGCGTGGTCAAGGTCGCAGGCTACACCCGCATGGAGCATACCGGGCCGGCCCGGGTCTTCGACTCCGAGGAAGACGCCATGGCTACCGTGCAGTCCGGAGGCATCTCGGACGGCGACGTGGTCGTGATCCGGTACGAGGGTCCCAAGGGCGGACCGGGCATGCGCGAGATGCTCGGGGTGACCGCGGCCCTCATCGGTCAGGGTCTCGGTGAGACGGTCGCCCTCATCACTGACGGGCGCTTCTCCGGTGCCACCCGCGGCCTGATGGCCGGGCACGTCGCCCCGGAAGCGGCCCACCGCGGTCCCATCGCGGCACTGAAGGACGGCGACATCATAACCTTCGACATTGACGGGCGGACCCTGAGCGTGGACCTCTCGGACGAAGAGATCGAAGCCCGGCTGGCGGACTGGCAAGAACCAGAGCCACGCTTCGCGACCGGGGTTATGGCCAAGTACGCTGCCCTCGTCTCCTCGGCCTCCGAAGGCGCCGTCACAGACCCCAACCTCGGAACCACAGGGTAGCGTAAAGGACCAAGACACCCAGTATAACCCCACGAAGGAGAACAGCCCCTGGGGGCAGCCCTCCTTCGTGGGGTGGGCAGGCTATCCATTCGTATCGAGGACCTCCGAGATAGTTTCGTCGAGGGCCGACTCGTGGCCCCGATTCCATGTGGTCTCGAAGGCTTGGTCTCCGAGAGCTGCGCGGGCGAGCGCCGCGGCGTGGTCGTGATCCGATCTCGTGAGCCGGGTCAGGCGCGCGCCCACCTCCTCACGCACGGCTTCGGACGTCCCAAGCAATCGCGCCGCCCGCTCCGGCCGCCCGTTGATGGCCTCCACCCGGGCCAAGCCATCCAGGCAGAAGAACACCTCGAAGGTGAAACCGTATTGCCGCGAGAGAGCCAGGCTTTCTTTGTGAAGTTCCCGGGCCCGTACGTACCTGCCCAACTCACACTCTATGCTTCCGAGCCTGGCCAGCGTGATCGCGACCGCGTTGGCGACGCGCATCGGGTAGGTCTCGTGCCGCAGAGAGGCCAGGCTCTCTTCCAGCAGCGATCTCGCCCGTTCTATCTCTCCCTTCGCGCGCAGGGCGTCCGCGAGGGTACAGACTGCCAGGCCCCGGCCAAAGGCGCTATCCGACTCGCGGGAGGCGGCGAGCGCCTGCTCGCTAAGCGATACCGCCAGTTCGTAATCACCCCGATGATACGCCGCGACGCCGAGCTCCCGCAGGGGACCGCTGGTACCTCTCGTGTGGCCCATAGTTCTATAGAGCGACAGGCTCTCCTGATAGAGTTCGACCGCACGGTCGTAGTCACCCTGCCCCCCGGCCAGGATACCCGCTACCAGGTGGAGAAACGCCCACTGGCGTGCGGGGAGCGAGGGTTCGGACAACCCGCTCTCCGGCGGGCCCAGCGCCAGGATCGCCTCCAACCACCCGCGGCCTTCGGTCACGTGGTGCCTCTCCGGCCAGAAGCGCCACATCATCAGGGCAAGCCTCGTACCGAAATCCACATCTCCGCTTCGTATCGCCCAGCGAAGGGCCGCCCGGAGGTTTTCGTGCTCCCTTTCCAGCACCTCCAGCCACCTCCCCAACATAAGTTGGGAGACTTCGGGCTGCGCGGCCTCGGCAAGCGCCAGATAGTAGGCGGCGTGCGCGCGGTGCACCCTCTCGGCCTCACCGTCAGAAGCCAGGCGCTCAGCAGCATACTCGCGAATTGTTTCGAGCATCGTGAAACGCGGCTCCTCGTCGCCTGGCCGCCCGCTGTCTGCGGAGTTCGACACCACCAGGCTGTTATCCACCAGCGAGGCCAGGATCTCGAAGGCACTTCCCTCATCCGTTTCGCACACAGCCTCCGCCGCCTCCAGGGTGAAGCCACCGGCAAAGACCGAGAGGCGTCCAAAGAGCGCCTGTTCGGCGGGTTTCAGGAGATCGTAGCTCCAGGCCACCGTATCGCGCAGCGTCTGATGCCTCTCTGGCACGTCGCGTGCACCCCCCGAGAGCAGCGACAGACGGTGGTCAAGGCGCTCCAGTAGCGCGTGAGGAGCGAATATCTTTACCCTGGCCGCCGCGAGTTCGATGGCCAGCGGTAGCCCGTCGAGCCTCCTGCAGATCTCCGCCACCTCGGCATCGCCCGAGGGGCCAGGGGCGAAGAAAGGCGCTACTGCCCTGGCACGCTCCTCGAACAGCCGTACCGCCTCGGAACGCCCCGAGGATGCTTCTGCGTCTATTGAGAGCGGGGGAACGGGAAACTGCCGCTCTACGCTTAGCCGGAGCGGCGCCCGGCTCGTCGCCAGCACCGTGAGTTCAGGACACTCCCTGAGGAGGTCTGCCACCACCGGAACGGCCTCGGGAAGGTGCTCGAAGTTGTCCAGCACGAGAAGCCTCTGCTCTCCTGCCAGGCCCTGCAACAGCGACTGGTACATCGACCGGTTTCCTACGTCCTCTATTCCCAGCTCGTTGGCGATGACGGAAGGGACGAGGTCGGGATCCCGCACGGGTGCCAGCCGTACGAAGGTGGCCCCGTCCCGGAACGTCTCTGAGCACCGACCGGCCACCTCGAGCGCCAGCCGTGTCTTCCCTACCCCACCAGTGCCCGTGAGGGTGAGCAGCTGCACCTCGTCACTGAGGAGCAGCTCGACAGCGATCGACACTTCCCGCTCCCTTCCGATGAGGGGCGTCGCGGGTACCGGCAGGGTACGAACGGACGTTGCGGCCGGCGCCCGATGGATGGAAGCGCGACGCGCGGCCGCTTCGAACTCCGTCAGTTCCCGACCTTCCAGTTCCAACGCCTCGGCCAGCTTCTGCACGGTGTAGGAGTGAGGACGGCGTCGCTTGCCACGCTCGAGCAGCCCGATCGCCTGCGGCGTCAGCCCCGTGCGGCCGGCAAGTTCTTCCTGCGTAACGCCAGCCGTGGCCCGGTGGCGCCGCAACAAGGCACCGAACGGTACCCCCGCGCCGGTTAGTGCACCCCTCATAATCTGCTCCTCGGCCCTGTCTATCGCGGTGCCCCCGAGTTTACGATATACGACGCTACTCGCCGAGCACCCCGGGTATCAGTTGTTGCAGGTAGAGACGCTGGACCATCTGCCTCCGGCTGTTGACCCCTGTCTTCTCGAAGATGCTCCTGAAGTGGTTGTTGACCGTATGCTGCGAGATGAACAGCGTCTCCGAGATCTCTTTCGTGGAAGAACCGCGTGCGGCCAGCCTCACTATCTCCGCCTCGCGGCCCGTAAGGCCGTAGGAGTCGAGGTTGAGCCTGGCCACTTCCTCCGGCCCGGAAGGTGATACCACCACCACCGTCTCGCTCTCTCGTCCCGGCGTTGACTCGGTCAACGAAGCGTGCAACGTCAACCAGCGCCCCGAACGTCCCCTGATCCGTACCCTCGGCACGAGGGCAAGGTCGGCATCCGAGTCGGGGGCGAGGGCCCGCTTGAGCGCTCCGGCTGCCATGGTGACGGCGATGGGGGCGTCCCTTTCCCATCCGGGGCCGAGATCCTCAACCTCCGAAAGCAGTCGTTCTGCGGCAGGGGTATAGGAAAGCACTTCACCCTGGCGATCCAGCACGATCACTCCTGGGATACCCGGTCCCAACCGCTCTTCGTCAGCACGCGAGCGGAGCGCCGCGGTTTTCAGCCCGGCCGCCACGTGAGGCGCCACGCGGGCGAGGAGGGAGATCTCTCGGGCTCCGAAGTCGGGCTCGCCGTTCTCCCGGGTCATGTACCCGACCCCCCACGCCCCGCCGTCAGCGAAGAGGCTGGCGAGTTCGTGGCCGAATCCTACGGGGCCGAGGTACTCCCGGTACCTCGTGCTGTGGTCCAGCTTTCCACCTGCGGCCTCGGAGAGCGGTTGCGCCGGGCGACGCTCACGGAGCATCCTGATAACCCTCACCACATCCTCCTCGAAGTACATGCGGGAGAGGACCTTGCCGTAAACTTCGGCGTGGCGGTCCTCGCCCGCGGTCCCGCCATTGAAGAGGTGCGTGATCAGGTTGCTCGCCGGATCGAGCGTCGCCACACAGTAGGACCCGAACGGAACGACACTGCTCAACCGCTCTGCGGTCCCCCGCAACAACTCGGGGCCATCCAGGCTAGCCGAGGCGTAGCGTTTGACCTCCGAGAAGGCTCTTTCATGCGCGAGCGAGTTGTACTCACCAACACCGACCATGGCTAAACGTGCTCTCTTTCGCGTTCTGTGCACCGAGTGCGTCGTGTAGTTCAAACTAACGCGACGCGGCCGCGGACGCATCACGCAAATGCACCATCTTTCGAATGAGAATGACAGATCCTTGCCATACCCAGGGCTCCTGCCCTGGGTTAACGTTCGATTCTCGATGTAGTCACAACATGAGCAAGGAGAGGTCTATGGATACCGTTCGCGTCACCAGAGCCGACGAGGGCGAGCACTGGCTCGTGGTCACGGATGTGACCACGATAAAGGCTTCGGGCGAAGACACCTCGGGCAAGCTGCTGGTCCTCGAGGTCACGGTCCCACCTGGCGGAGGTCCTCCCGTTCACCACAGGCACGAGTACTCGGAGGTGTTCCTCTTTCACGAGGGCGAGTTCGAGGTCAGCACGGTAGACGAAGACTACTCCCAGAGCACGATCAAGGTGGGGGCCGCAGATACCGTCTCCGTGCCCTCCATGGTCTGGCACAACTTCAAAAACATCGGCGATACGCCAGGGACGTTCACCGTGGTGCACAGCCCGGCGGTGATGGGGGAATTCATGCGCGAGATCGGTCGCCAGATAGACGACCCGCACGATCCACCCCCGCCGAATGGTCCACCTTCGGAGCAGGAAGTGCAGCGGATGATGGAGATCATCGGTCGCTACATGGAGATGCTGCCGCCCGAAAGGATTGAGAGGTGAGCGTCTCGAATCGCAGGACCGCCGTTGGCACACTGGCGATAGGACAACATCCTGAAGGGGAGACAGTGCCCGGGGCCTGGTTCCATCCGGAAGTGCGCATCGGGCACGTCCACCTGCGTGTCGCCTACCTCGCCCGTGCTACCGCCTTCTACAGGGATATTCTTGGTTTCGACGTAATGGCGTACGGCCCCGACTTCGGCCTGCCTGGGGCGGCCTTTCTCTCGTCGAGGGGCTATCATCACCACCTGGGCTTGAACACCTGGGAGAGCTAGGGTGGAACACCACCCCCCGCGGGGCATTCCGGGCTCTACCACTTCACCCTCCTCTACCCCGGTCGTGCAGAACTGGGGCGAGCCCTGCGGCATATCCTGGGCCGCGAATATCCTATCGACTCCGCCGAGGACCACGGGGCTACCGTCTCCGTTTACCTCAGAGATCCCGACGGCAACGGCATCGAACTGTACTACGATCGTCCGAGATCCGAGTGGTTCGACCCCCAGGGCGGGCCAATTCTCAGGGCTGACCCGTTCGACGTGTGTGAACTCCACTCTGAGGCAGACAACGCAGGATAATCTTCTCACCTCCGTGGTGAACGGGCTTTCACCGTAACGCGAACCGCCAGGTTCCCCAGAACCCGCCCGTTCCCTCCGGGGCAGCAACTAGGTCCGTCAGGGCTCGGACTGGAGTCCGAGCCCCTTGCTGTGCGGCGTTTCGTTCGGGCTCTGGTATATCCGGTTGCTCCCGCCACCCGACAACAAACAAGTTCGGTTCGGACGATTGTTTGGGCCTTTGTTTCGATTCGTCGCTGGGAGAACGGTCGCGCAGGTAGCACGATGAAGGGCAAGACGAAATGCCCACGGGCGCCACTGAAGAGAAGGAGAACCCCATGACTATCAAGGTCACAACGGACACCGGGGAACTGCAGGAGATCGCCGTGCTCCCCACGGAGTCGGCCCTGCCGCGGGCCGCCCGCTTCCTATCCGACCTGGTGAAGGATGAAGGATTCGTGAGGGGTGAGATCCTTCCCATCCTCGAGGCAGCGAAGGACGAGGAGGATTGGTACGTCGCCCGGCAATACGAAGCAGAGGACGGTTCCTACGTGCTGAAGGTCTTCGTCTGGCCCCGGGGCACGGGGACCATGATCCACGACCACTCCTCCTGGGGTGCCTACTCCTGCGTCCTGGGCACGGTCCTTGAGGAACGCTACGACCGCCTCGATGACGGCTCGGTGTTCGAGCACGCCCGCCTGAATAAGGCCTGGCAGTTGACGTGGAGCCGGGGGGACGGCGCCTCTACGGTGCTTCCGGGCAACGGTGGTATCCACAGGGTGGGCAACCCCGGCGAGAGCCTGGCAATCTCGGTCCACCTCTACGGCCCCCGCCTCGAAGACATCGACGGCCGTGACTACGACCCCTCCCGTGACTACGTCTGCGACCGGCTAGAAGATTAAGTAGGAGAGCCATGAACGACACGAACGAGCTGCGGTCGCTTGACCTCGGGGAGATGGATGAGCGGGAGGCGCAGCGATTTCTCACGGAACTGCTGTCCAAACTCGATCCGGAAGAGGAATACAACGTGCGCCACCCGGATGACTACATGCTCGAGATGCCCCAATCCGGCGAGCGTATCCGCGGCAGGGAGAGGATGCGGCGGTTCCAGCAATCCTACGCCGCCCTCTCGCCCTCCGACCCGGCGCATGGGATCAGGGTGAATCGTGTGCTGGTACGAGATGGCCTGTGGGTCGTCGAGGGGCTCGCCGAGTATGACGAAGGGAGGGCCGACCTGAACGTGGTGCTGATCCTGGAACTGCGTGACGGAATGATGTGGCGGGACCGCTGGTACTTCGCAGAGCCTTTCGAAGCGCCCGAGTGGAGATCACAGTGGACCGAGCATCCGTAGCCCTCTTTAGGGGTGTTTCTTCATGGTGGCAACCTCGACCGACACCCCAACCCCAGGCGAAATGGCATGTTTCTGCCATAGGCAACCGGGGCCCCTCCGCATAAGGTTTACCTGTAGAGAGCACCGAACCCACCGTGTGGGGCGCGGGCCGATCCGGTCCAAATCGGAGCCCAGATGCGAGGCGCCCCTTAACCCACCGAGAGGAGGCTCTCATGTAGAACGAAACGGCAGACACGGACGTCGGACCATTCGCAAATCATCCACAACAGCGACTAGAGAAAGGCAAGAGATGAGATCGACGAGAATGATGAAAGCAGTTCTGGATGGCGCCTGGAGGCTCGGTCGCGGCACGGCCACGGTCATGGGCCTGGCCGTCTTGCTCGCCCTCACCGTGGGGTTAGCCTCGACGGCACTTGCCGGAACGGGCATAGGAGCCCGCTTCGACCTGGGAAAGATCAATACTGTCAACGCCGTGAGCAAGCTGGCAGAAAACGTGGCCGGCCCCTCGCTCACCATCGACAACAATTCCACCGCCACAGGGGCGACCGCGTTGGATCTCCAGGTGGAACCGGGAAAGGCGCCGTTCAAGGTCAACTCCACCACCGAGGTACAGGGCCTCAACGTGGACTCGATAGACGGCAAGAACTCAAGCGACTTCCTGCAAGAAGCGTCTGACAGGGACGACTTCTTGCCCAACGACACCTACGCGAACGACGCGTTCAAGGTCGGGCCAGGATCAGGTGGCACCGTGTTCGCCTCTGTAGATTGTGACCCGGGTGACAAGCTTCTGGGTGGCGGCGGTGCTGCCCTCGACCCGGCTCAGGACACCACGACCGCCAGCGTACCGTTCGTGGCCGGGCAGGGCTGGGATTATCAGATCCGGGACAACGGCTCGCCCAGTTCCGTGGAGGCGTTCGTGGTCTGCGCCGACTTCCCACCGGAGCACTGAGGTCCCGGGGCCTCCCACACGGGCGGGGTCCAGTGCCCCGCCCGATCTCGGGCTCGGAGGAATCACGGCCGAAAGATCGAATTCGCGAGATCAGAGCAAGAGGAGAAGTCATGAGCAGAGCAGGAGACGTATTCGAGAACCCAATCACGCGCGAGCGGGCGGTGGTCCGCCTCGGAACGGAAGAATCAGACGGTGAGTTGATCGTCGCCGATCTCTACGTGGGTCCCGGCGGGAGGGTTGCGGCAGAACATGTTCACCCCATCCTTACAGAATGGTTCACCGTTCTGGGCGGCAGGGTCGGCTTTCGCCTCGACGGTCAGGAATACGTCGCGAAGATAGGTGAACGCCTGTGCGTGAAGCCCGGCACCGTGCACGATTGGTGGAACGCGGGAGAAGATGAGGCGCACGTCGTCGTCGAGGTCAGCCCCGCTGCGCGGTTCGAGGAGGCCATCTCCAACACGTTCGGTCTGGCAAGGGATGGCAAGACAAACGCCAGGGGGATGCCCAACCTCTTGCAGCTGGCCCTTCTGTCGCGGGAGTTCGAGGACGTGTTGTACTTCACCAGTCCCCCGCGCGTCCTCCAGAGGGTGCTCTTTGCTGTGCTGGCACCAATAGCCCGTCTGCTGGGCTACAGGGGCAGCTACCCGGAGTACGCGACCCCTCTCGCTCCTTCGAGGCAACGCCCCGTTCAGGGAGTATCGAGGCGTTAGGCCGGCCGGTGAACTGGCCGCGGTCGACGCACCGCAAACTCATCGCCCGCGACGGGAAAGAGGAAGGACAGATGATGCGAACCATCTTCGATAAGGTGATGTGGGTAGGAAGGGCCACGGTGTTCGTCGTGGGATCGACGGTGATCCTGGCCCTCACGGTGGGGATTGCTTCCGCCGCCCTGGCGGGAACCGGCGTGGGTGCCACACTCGACCTTGGCCGGGCAAACTCGGTAAACGCGGTAACTAGACTGGTCGGCAACGTGCCCGCAGCCTCGCTCCAGATCGACAACAACTCGTCAGGGACCCGCGCCACGGCACTGACCCTTCGGGTCGAGCCTGGTACGGCGCCGATGAAGGTCGACTCCGGGACGAAGGTTACCAACCTCAACTCCGATCGGGTGGACGGCAAGGACTCTTCTGCCTTCGCCGTCGGCACCAACGGCAAAGCCAAGGACGCCTTCAACGCCGACTTCGCTTCTTTCGCCGGTCAGGCCCAGGTCGCGCAGGTTTCTACCGACGCCAGCAACCTCGACGGCAAAGATTCGACGGACTTCCTGCCCGTCGATACCTACACCGACACAGCGGATGCAGTGACGGGACAGGGCGGGGGTACGATGCTGGTCTTCACCGCTATTCCCTGCGATCCGGGAGACAAGATCCTCAACGCCGGCGGTGGCGCCAACCAGGAGGACGATATGATAGAGGAACGCCCTACGGGTGCCAACAGTTGGCTGGTGCGTATCAGGGACAACGGGTCGCCGACCACCAGCACAGCTGTGGCAAACTGCCTGGATTTTCCGCCACGGCATTGAGGGAGGACAAACAGGCAGATGGCGACTATCTCCCCCACGTCCAGTATCACTCCCACCGGCAACCCCCGAGGTAGCGTCCCGGACGGGTCTGCCTGCTGAATAAAGAGAGGAGCGTCGAACATGTACGGGTTGAGCTACTACATGATGGCCTTACAGGAGGCCGAGGTAGCGCGCCTGCAATACCAGAAGAGGAAGGCGACTCAGGACAGGGCGCCGCTTCCACATCCAACCCGCCACCTTGCGGAGGTACCCCGGAGGAGGTCGCGTCGTGCCCCCTGATAAGAACCCATTCTTAATTGCCCCCGACGATGGGGTCCGCCTGCCCGTCCTTGACATAACACACAAGGTCACGGCCGCGGCCTCGGGCGGTTCGCTTGTGGTCGATGAATGGTGCCTCGCTCCCGGCCAGACCATCCCACCCCACACCCACCTACGCGAAGACGAGTGCTCGTACGTCCTTGAAGGCGAACTGACGTGCTACGTCGGGGGGGAGGTCGTGCGGGCCGACGCCGGCTCCTACATCGTGAAGCCCCGCCGGGTTCCTCATGCCTTCCACAACGCGGGCGCCAGGACGGTGCGGGTCATGGAGATCCTAACGCCCGGCTGGTCTTTCGAGGGCTACTTCGATCGTTATGAGGAGATAGCTTCGCGAAGCACGAGCGTCGGGGACCACGAGACTGCGCGGGCCGAGTTGAGCAAGGGATACGATATTACCTGGCACGACGACATGGTCTCCGAGGTGAAGGCGCGCTTCGGGATCGGCCCCTGACGCGGTACTAGTGCTAATCGCTCCGGGAACGGACCCTGGCTAGCGAGTCCGGAGAGATAAGGCCGGCCGAAACGGCGTGCTCGGCCGCGGCGACCGTTTCGGGTACGGTTACCATTTCCGTACCGAGCCGGCGCGCCTCGCTGGCGATAGCCTGCACCTCGGCATCGCGTTTGTCCGGGCTAACGTCCCTTATGTAGGCCGTCATTATCCGCCCCGGGTGCTCGCGTATCACCTGGAGGTAAATCTCCGGGTCCTCCTCTCCGGAGTCCCCGAGCAGGACGAAGGGCAAATCCTCGTACGTCGCAAGAAGTGTGCGTATCACGCCCAACTTGTAGTCCTGATGCTTGCCCAGCACGGTCGGGCTCCAGTCTTTGAGGAAGAGCGGGCCGGGCGGGATGCCGTGCACGTTCAGGAAATCTTCGAGCAGGTCGTATATGTTCCAAGGGCTGCTCGAGACGTAGAAAATGGGGTTGAAGGCATCGCCTCCCTCCCCTCGCCGAAGCGCCTCGTAGAATGCACCCACGCCCTCGAAAGGAAGCCGCGTGTGGGCGTTGTTGCGCACCACGACCCAGGCCATCTTGAGCAGGTTGGTAGCGCTGGAGCGGACCACGGTATCGTCCAGGTCGCTGATCACACCGACAGCAGCCCCATGCGGTACGAGAACCTGCCCCTTCGAGCGCACCTCCCCACCACCTGGAGATGGCGGCGAGAGCAGCTCGATATCCACCGGATGCCACCGCGAGCTGCCATCGAGGGGTTCGTCGAGCCGGAAGCGTACCTCGAAGAACCCCTCCTCGTCGGTCACAGTCTCCGCCCGAAGCCCGTCGAAGGTGGCCAGCACCCTCGCGCCAGCAACCTCGTCGCTCGCGAAGCGCCTAACCATGTTGAGTACGTTGCGCCAGATGGTGTCATCCCGGCCGGAACGGGTAATCCCGGTCTCCTCCAAGACGCGGCCCCTCAGAAACAACTCCCGACTCGTACCGTGCCCCCTGTAGGGTAGGATCTCGAAGGGATCCAGCAGCCCGAAGCGCTTCTTGAAGTCGAACCTGAA
>DASUPX010000103.1:0-6949 GCA_036280905.1 Rubrobacter sp.
ATGGGGACTATGAGGTCGAGGGACCACAGCTTCTCCTCGTCCAGGTACGAGTCGAGGGTGGTCGAGATCTCGGTCTCGTAGCCGTTGTCCCTCAGGAAAGGGGCGAAGATGTGGGCGCATTTTTCGGGCTCATGGCCCTCCCAGCCACCGCAGACGAACAACGCGGACTTCATACGCTTGCTTCCCGAACCATATACTGCAAGTAGACCTCCCTGTCTCTTCTACGAATCACGCCGCTCCCCGCTCTTTACCGTCCCCGCTCTCCAGCCAACGTCTCTCTTCTGGCGTTAGGGAGACCTCTGCCGCCCTGACGTTGTCCTCGAACTCCCCTCGGGTGTTGCAGCCTACCAGCGCGAACACGTCGAGTGGCTGGCCGAGAACGTAGGCGAGGGCGACCTGCGGAACGCTCAGGCCACGGTCCTCGGCGAGCGCCCGCGCCCGGTCCAGGCGGGCGAAGTTGCCCTCGAAGCAGTACGTCTGCACGCATAGCCTGTCCAGGTAGGCATCGAAGGTGTCCAGGTTTTCGCGCGTGAACCGGCCGGAGAAGAACCCGCCGGCCAGGCTCGACCAGGCGAACAGCGGCATCTCCCGTCGCGCGTACCACAGCCGCTCTGCCCCACCGTCCTCCCCGCTGATGCTCACGCATCCCTCCCAGGGAGCCTTCGCCTGCACGGCGAGGCTCAGGTTGGGGCTGCTGGCGGCGAAAGGGACGAGGCCCCGCGCGATCGCGTATTCTCGCGCCTCCTCGATGCGGCTCGTTGACCAGTTCGAGGCGCCGAAAGCGTGGATGCGCCCGGCGCCGAGATGCTCGTTCAGGGTCTCGATGATCGGGCCTACGGGAACGGACGGGTCGTCGCGATGCAGCAGGTACAGGTCTATGTAATCCGTCCGAAGCCGGGCGAGCGAGTCGAAGAGGTCGGACGTTATGTCGAACGGGGTGACACGGGCACGGTCCCGGTTATGGTGCGCGCCCTTGCCGATGATTACGACGTCATCCCTGGAGCCGCGGTCTTCCGTCCATCGGCCAAACGCGCGCTCGCTGTCACCGTCGCCGTACTGGTGGGCCGTGTCGAAGGCTGTGCAGCCGAGCTCCCTCACCCCGTCGAGTAGCTCGAAGCCACTTTCGATCTCTTCGGAGCCGATCATCACGGTACCCTGCACGAGCCGTGATACGGGTTTTCCGATACCGGGCACGTTCCCGTACTGCACGCTATAGACCATCCTTTTGCTCGCCCGGATACACGAGACCCCACTGGCGCCGAAGCTCGTCCATCGTACGCGCTATGCCGAGCGTCTCACTCAGTGGCATCACGTCGCTCTGGTGCGCGCCGGATCTGATGCAACGCATGACCGCCGCGGCCTCGTGCGGGAACCCGTTGCCCGTGTAGGGTGCCGTGATGATCTCATTCTCCCTGCCGGGCCTGGAGAGCGTCAGCGTGTCCGGCCTCCACCATTCTGGGTGAATCCTTATCCTCCCCTCGGTACCGGAGATTATCGCCTCCTGCGGTGTGGCCGTGCGCGTTGCTATGGAGATCGTGGACATGCGGCCATCGCCATGTTCCAGGATGGCGGCGGATTGTTCGTCTACGCCAGTCTTCCCGAGGTGGGCCAGGCCGGTGACCCGTTCCGGAGGGCCGAAGATCATGGACGACAGCGAGATGCAGTAGACACCTACATCGAGCAGGGCGCCGCCGCCAAGGTCGGGGTTGAAGAGCCGTTGCATGGGGTCGAAGGAGGCCCGGAAACCGAAATCCACATCGAGCAAGCGAGGCTCGCCGATGGTCCCGGAGGAGATCAGGGACCTCACCCGTTCCATCAGCGGGAAGAATCGGGTCCACATTCCCTCCATGAGGAACAGATCCCTTTCGCTTGCCAGCGCCACGAGCTTCTCTGCCTGTGCCGCGTTGACCGTCATCGGTTTCTCGCAGAGAACGTGTTTGCCGGCCCCCAGGCATAGCGCCACGTTCGCTTCGTGGAAAGGATGAGGTGTGGCCACATAGACCACGTCTACCTCGGGGTCGGCGGCAAGACCCGCGTAGCTACCGTAGTGGCGCGCTATCCCGAACGAGGCCGCAAACTCCTCAGCGGCATCCTCCGTTCGGGAGCCTACGGCGCGTATCTCCGCACCAGGTGTGTCGCGGAGGCCCTTCGCGAACTGGTGGGCTATGCCGCCGGTACCCAGGATGCCCCACCGGACGTTATCCACGGTCACACTCCATCCGAACTCGCGGGGGCATCATCCCTTGACAGCTCCTGAGGTCAGGGCTTCGATGAATCGACGCTGCGCTATCAGGAAAACGATAATGATCGGGAGCGTGCTGAGGAAGGATCCCGCCATGACCGCCCCGTACTCCTGGCTGTACGGCCCGAGGAGCGTCGGCAGCCCGAGCGCGACGGGGAATTTGCTGTCGTCGGTCATCACGACGAGTGGCCAGATGAAGTCGTTCCAGGCCGTGGTGAAGAACAGTATTCCGAGCACCGCCATCACGGGCGTCGAGAGTGGAACGACCACCCGCCAGAACACGCCCCATTCGGTGGCCCCGTCCACGCGGGCGGCGTCCAGTATCTCGTTCGGGATGGAGAGAAGGTACTGGCGCGCCAGGAAGACCCCGATGGCCTGGGCGGCGAACGGCAGTATCAGGGCCACGTAGCGGTCTGTCCAGCCCAGCGTGACCATCATGTCGTAGAGCGGCACTATCAGGACGTATATCGGCAGGGTCAGGGTCGCGATCACGAAGAGAAACAGGACGTTCTTGAATCGGAACTCGAACTTGGCGAAGGCGTAGCCGGCCATGACCGAGACCACGACGGCCAGGGCCGTACGGGAGAGGCCAACGAAGACGCTGTTGGCGAACCACCGCGCGAAGTTGGTCTTCTCGAACAGTAGCTCGTAGTTGCCGAAAAAGAGGCCCTGGGGCAACAACTTGATCGGGATGGAGAAGATCTCACCCCCCTCCTTGAAGGATGAGCTAACCATATACAGATAGGGCATCAGGAAGATGAAAACCACGACCAGCAACACGACGTTGACCGCGATCTGCCAGAACCGTGTCCAGAACCTGTTTCCAACCATCTCGAACAGACCTCCTTACCGGTCGAACCTGCGGGCCAGGAGCAACTGTGAAGCCGCGAGCACGACCGCGATAATGGCGATCGAGTACCCGATGGCCGAGGCGTAACCCCGGTCGAACTCCCTGAACCCGACCTCGTACAGGTAGATGGCGAGCGTCAGGGTAGAGTCAGACGGACCGCCGTTGGTGAGCAGGAACGGTATCTCGAACAACTGGTACGAGAATATGGTGGCCTGTACGATGACGAACAGGATCACGGGCCTGAGCAGGGGCAGCGTGACGCGCCAGAAGGTCTGCGACCTGTTCGCCCCGTCGACCGCCGCGGCCTCGATGACCTCTTCTGGGATGTTCTGCAAACCCGTGAGGAAGTACAGTGCGTTGATCCCGAGGAAAGTCCAGATGCCGACGAGCACGATCGCGAGCAGCGCCACCCGCTCGTCGCGCAGCCAGTCCAGGGTTGGCAGCCCGAGCGCGGAGAGGGCGTTGTTGAGGAGGCCGAAGTCGTTGTTGAAGACCAGGTTGAACATCAGGGCGATGACGACGAAGGACGTGATGTACGGCAGAAAGAACACTATGCGATAGAAGCTCTTGAAGGCCGCCGTCGGGACGACGAAAGACCTGATGGTCACCGCCACAAGCAGCGCAAGCGGGCTCAGGATGAACACGCTCGCAATCGCGTACAGCGTGGTGTTCCTCAACGCCTCCAGGTAGCGCGGGTCCTGCACGAGCCGCGTGTAGTTGGAGAGCCCGGTGAAGGTGTCCCCACCGAAACCGGAAGACTCGTAGAAGCTCAGGCGGAGCGCGGCGAGGACGGGGTACACCAGGAAGGCCGTGTAGATCAGGAAGAAAGGCAGGAGGAAGAGGTAGGGAGCCACGGTCCTCCTGCCCGACCTTCTTACCTTGCGTCCCCGCCCTCTTGACCGAACCGTGTCAGACACGCTACGGGCCCTGCTACTGCTTCATGCTCGCGATGGTTTCACCCAGGCCGACGAGGGCGCTCCTGGCGTCCTCCTGGTCCTGCATTACCGGGGTGATGACCTCCCGGTTGAGCGCCTCGGTGGCCTGTCCCCAGACCGGCGACTGGTTGAAGGTTGGCAGCCCGGGGGCGAGCTCGGAGTAGATCTGGCCGATCTTCTGCCCCCCGAAGTACTCCTGGGGCTGCTGCAACGCCGGGTCCTCGTACGCCGGTTTGTATGCCGGATAGGCCGTGCGCGCCTTGAAGTCGGCGACGACGCCCTCGGTGGTGAGGTTCGCGATACGGACGAGGTCGTACGCCGCGTCCGCGTTTCCGGTCTGCGTGGTTATGCACTGCCCCGTTCCCCCGAAGTTGGCGGTGGGCAGGCCGTCGCCGAGCCCGGAAGGCAACTTCTGCACGGTCCACTTGCCAGACTGAGCTGGGACGTCCGTGAGCAGGAAGCTCAGGTGCCAGGGTGGCCCAAACAGGGCGAAGAACTTTTCGGCCTTGAAGGCGGCCCGGTACTGCGGCGGATACCAGTTGTCGCTGGCGACGGCCGGGGCTATGCCCGCGATGTCGAGGTCGTAGACCATGTCGTGCAGAAACTGCATGGCCTCCACGCTCTGGTCATTGTCCCCGATGTAATCACCGTTGGCGTCGAAGTACGCCGTGCCCGCACTCTGGGAGAGCATGTAGTGGTCACCGAAGGCAAGGTCGTGCAGGGCGAACATCTTCCGGTCGTCGTTGGAGAGCTCCTGACCCGCGGCCACCACCTCATCCCAGGTCTCGAACGGCGTCTTTATGCCGGCGCCGTCCATGAGATCCTTGCGATAGGCGAGAACACAGGTGTTCAACTCGTTGCCGACCCCGTAGATCTTGTCCTGCCAAGTCCAGGGGTCGGTGGCCGCCGGCTTGTACACGTCGTTTATGTCGTCCCCGATCCTGTCGGTCAGGTCGATGAACGGCAGTTCGTTCCCCTTGATAAAGTTGGAGAAGCGTGAGATCTCCACGTCCGCGATGTCGGGCGCGCCCTTGCCAGAGACGAGCGCCGTCAGCAGCTTGTCGTGCATCTGCTCGTAGGGGAAGATCCGGAAGTTGACCTTGACGTCACCCTGGGCCTCTTTCCAGGCGTCCGTCTTGATGGCGGCCTGCGCCAGGCCGGCCCTACCCTCGTCGAATGCCCAGAACTCGAGCGTGTTGCTGCTACCCGATCCACCCTGCTCGCCCCCGCAACCCGCCAGACCGAGCGCATAAGCTCCCACCAGCGCGCCACCACCGGCACGTAGAAAGTCGCGTCGTGACAAACCCTTGGCCATCGCTATCCTCCTTGCTCACCCAACCGGCTCTTTTTAGAAACCGGTTTCTAGCACCCGCGGGCCAAACTAGCACAGTGAGGTGATACGAGTCAAGCTTTGTCTCTATTTGACAGGGTTTTTTCTTCACGGCATCATACGTTGAGTTACGAAACCGGTTTACGGAGATACGGGATGAGGAAGCAGCTGGCGGGCTACGGGAAGCCTACGATGGCCGAGATCGCGGCTATCGCCGGGGTCTCAAAGCCGACGGTCTCGAAGGTGATGAACGGGCAACCCGGCGTCGCGTCGAGGACACGCGAGCGGGTGGAGCGTGTGATCGCCGAGCGCGGATACGTACGGCACGGGGCGGCGCGTGCGTTGAGTGCTGGACGCACGGGGGCGGTGAACCTCGTGGTCAAGGAGTTGGACAACCCTTACTTCGCAGAGATCATCCGTGGTGTCGAGGAGACGCTCGAGCGCGCGGGGCTTTCGATGATCCTCACGGCGACGCACGATGAAGAGCGCCGCCACCGGCGTTGGATGGCGCGGGTAATAGAATACGGCACGGACGGGGCCATCCTGGTCCTGCCCGACGAGCAGGTCGCACACCTCGAGTTGCTGCGAAGCCGGGGCATACCCATGGCGCTCGTGGACGACCGGGGGGAGATCCCTCCTGACGTGGCCTCCGTGGGCGCGACGAACTTCGCGGGCGGCTTCGCGGCGACGGAGCATCTCGTCTCGCTCGGGCACAGGCGCATCGCCATAATCGGTGGACCTTCCTTCAAGTCAACCAGGGAGAGGGTGGCAGGGTACCGTACGGCCTTGCAGGAGGCGGGCGTCGAGGTCGACCCGCGCCTGCACCAGCCCGGTGGGTTCGTGGCCGAGACGGGCTATGAGGCAACCCGGAACCTGCTCGGCCTGCCCGAACCGCCGACCGCGATCTTCGCGGGCAATGACATGCAGGCAATGGGCGTCTACAAGGCGCTGTATGAGGCGGGGATGCGTGCGCCCGAGGACGTAAGCGTGATCGGCTTCGACGACCTGCCCATCTCGCGCCTGCTTACCCCGGCCCTGACAACCGTACGCCAGCCCGTCAGGGGGATGGGCGTCCTGGCTACCCAGATGTTGTTGCGAATCATCGCCGGAGAGCGGCTGGAGACCAGACGCGTCGAGGTCGCGACCTCCCTCGTGGTCCGCGAGTCAACTGGGCCTCCGAAGATTGATGACTCTTCCCGAAACGGATGAGCCGCCCTGCAGGAAAAGAACCGGACCTTCTACTCTACCTGTGCGACGACCGTCTTCTCTCCCCCATCCCACCTGACATCGAGCTTCAGGGGGACGGTCGATTTTATCTCGACCTCCGGCTCGTCCGTGGGGGCGGAACGGGCCGCGCAGGAGAGGTCGATAACTCCGTCCTTGCCGAAGGGATAGCTCTTGACCCCGTGGTTCTCTAGAAGCCTCACGTCCCAGAGGAGGCGGCCCGAGGGCGCATCGGCACGCAGCCCGATCACGTACTCAAGCAGGCCGGCTATGGGCGCGAGGCCGCTCCAGCCCACGAAATTATCCTTGGCCTGATTGCCCTGGGCCGGTCGCTCCGGGGCATAGTTCTCCCAGAGGGTCCCCGTGTC
>DASUPX010000104.1:0-2363 GCA_036280905.1 Rubrobacter sp.
CGCCGCACTCTCCGTGGGGATAGTGGACTCGTTCGCCGCGCAGATCTCCGGCATCAGCTACACGGTGCCGTGGGGCACCCTTGGCGTGATCGTGGGCCTCGCCTACCTCGCCTCCCTGCTCACCACCTTCCTCCCCGCCCGGCAGGCCTCGAAGGTTTACCCCGCCGAAGCACTCCGGTACGAGTAAGGCTACAGGCTACAGGCTTCAGGTGGTATTTCTGAAGCCTGTTGCCTGTAATCTCCCCCGTTCACTATATCTGCGAACCGGGCTCTAGTCCCCGAGTATGATCCCCATTACGTCTACGGGCCGATGCGGCCCTTCTCTCACGGTACTAAACTTCCCGTCGTATGGGAGACAAGTGCGTCCGGTGATCCGCGAGGTGTTCGCGCTCCGGCGGCTACGGTGGAAGCTGACCCTCAGCTACACGCTGGTTGCCGCGGTAACGCTGCTCGCGCTCGAGTTGATCCTTTCCGGTGGCCTGGTCGCCTTTCTCAACTCCGACCTTCCTCCGCGCCTGATCGCACAGAACCTCAGGGACGAGGTAGCCCCCCGGCTTGAGCAACCGATGAGGCAGGACCCACCCGATGCACAGGCCATAAGGCGGAGGCTAGATGTGTTCGCCAGCACTTCGGGTGTTCGCGGGATAGACAGGCCGCCACCGCCACCCACCAGCATCGGCGACTACGCCGCCTACGGCGGCGCGCTCTTCGTGGTCGACGAGGAGCGAGAACTTCTGGTCTCACTCCCCACGGTGCGGGGCCTCCCCGAAGGCGAGCAGTTCGATGCCTCGAAGGTGCAGGGCCTCGAGCCGCTCGTGGAGGCGGGGCTCGGCGGCGAGGAGAACTCGGGAGAGCTCTCCGCCAACGTCAACGGCCAGGTGTTGACCGTTACCCCCATAGAGGGCAAGAAGGGCAAGGTCGCCGGGGTGCTGGTCGGCACGCTGCGTTTGCCTAACCTCACGGCCCCGCTCCTCATAACCGTTGGTATCAGCGCGATCTTCCTCGCCGTGCCGGCGGCGTTGCTCGGCGCGCTTTTCGGGTTCTTTACCGCCTGGGGTCTGACCCGGCGTATCGGTCGCCTCGTACGGGCCTCCCGCTCGTGGAGCAGGGGAGACTTCTCCGTTACGACCAGGGACCGCTCCAGGGACGAGCTCGGCCAGCTCTCGCGCGAGCTGAACAGCATGGCCGCCGAGCTCGAAAATCTCCTCCAGACCAGGGGTGAGCTCGCTACGCTCGAGGCCCGAAACCAGTTCGCCCGCGACCTTCACGACTCCGTCAAACAGCAGGTCTTCGCGACCTCGCTCCAGATCGCCGCGGCCCGGGCCATGATAGAGAAGGACACAGGCTCGGCCGAGTCACACCTCTCCCAGGCCGACGAGCTCGTGCGTCAGGCCCAGAAAGAGCTGAACGTCCTGATCCAGGAGATGCGGCCAGCCGCCCTGGAAGGGAAGGGCCTCGCCACGGCGCTTGGTGAGTACGTCACCCGCTGGTCCGACGGGGCCGAGATCCCCATCGATTTCCGCGTGCAGGGCGAGCGTGAGGTTCCCCTCGAAGCCGAACAGGCCCTCTTCCGCATCGCCCAGGAGGCACTGGCCAACGTTGCCAGGCACAGCGAAGCCGGGCAGGTAGAGGTTGACCTCTTATACACCAGAGATACCGTAACGCTGCGGGTCTCCGACGATGGCCGCGGCTTCGATCCTTCCCGCAACCCAGGTGGGGGGTTCGGTCTTCAGAGCATGCGCGAGCGGCTGGTCAGGCTCGGCGGGCACGTCAACGTGGAGAGCGCACCGGGCAAAGGAACGCGGGTAGAGGGCTTCTGCCCATTATGGAGAGAGAAAGGCAACGAATCATGAGCGAGCCGATCACGGTACTTCTGGTAGACGATCATGCTCTGGTGCGACAGGGGGTGCGGGCCTTTCTTGAAACGCAGGGTGATATCAGCGTGGTCGCCGAGGCCGGCAGCGGGGAGGAGGCGGTTAGGCTCGCCGCGGAGCACGCCCCCGACGTCGCCCTGATGGACCTCATCATGCCGGGCATGGACGGTGTCGAGGCGACACGGCAACTCGTCGCGATCTCGCCTCGCACGAGCGTGGTCATGCTCACCTCCTACCACGACGACGAGCACGTCTTCCCGGCGATTCGGGCCGGGGCCCTATCCTACGTCTTGAAGGAGATCGGACCCGAAGAGCTCGCCGACGCCGTGAGGAAAGCGGCCTCGGGTGAGGCCGTGCTCCATCCGCGGGTTGCGGCCCGGGTCGTGCGCGAGCTCCACGGTGCCAGGCGCACCGAGCCAAACGTCTTCCAGGAGCTTTCGGACAGGGAACTCGAGGTACTGAAGCTGATCGCCGAAGGGCTGCACAACT
>DASUPX010000105.1:0-10132 GCA_036280905.1 Rubrobacter sp.
TCCTGCGGCGCTCTGCCGCAAGCGCGTCACGGGCTCGGGTGTGCTCCTTCTCCTTGACGAGCAAATCCTCGCGGGCAGTTTTCCACTCCTCGGGAGAAACGACGGATGGTGTGTTCACTTCGCTCCTTCCTCTTCCTCGTCCAGAACCTCCGTGAAGCGACCTCGGGCCACCGGACGGGGAACGATCCGCTCCGCAGAGGCGCAGAGCGAGGCTGTCCCGCAAGATCTGGGGTCACGGTCAGATCCTGGACGCTCCTATCCCGGTCGAGATGTCCGTCGTGGGGTCTCTATCCCCGACTCCCCGACCTGGGCTTCACACATCAAACTTACCCCACGTATGGCCGGGACACTACGGCCAATATGGAGGCCGCACCACCAGCGAGGGTCCTGGTAGCCGCTTCAGACGAGTGGGCGCACGCCGGTCGCGCCCCGAAGCATGCCATCGTCAACCCGTGAATCCACTCGTGTACCCCCAGCACCACGAAGACCACGAGCGTGGGGATGACGAGTGCCAGGAGGGAGATCTCGACCGTGCCACCGTCTTCTCCGCGGGCGAAGGCGTAGGTTGCCGCGAACGAGATTATCCCGGCGAGCGAAAGCACAACGCCAAGTATGCTCCAGACGAGAATGACCTCCCTGCTCGGGTGCCAATCCTCCGCCCTCTGCCCCTCGGCCCTCATCCTGTCTCCGCTCCAGCCCGCGGCGCGCCCTGGCGGCAGATACGAACTGCGCCGTACCCGGGGTCGCGCGGCGGACGCCTCTTCTGTGCTTCCTGGGTTTGCTACTCGGGGAAATCCGACTCCAGGACCGCGGCGCAGTCCTCGTAGACGGCAACGGCTCCGGCCTCTTCGAGGTCTTGCGTGTGGAAGGCACCGCCGGAGAGGACGGCCACAGTACGTATGCCGGCGCTTTTGGCGGCCTCCACGTCCCAGCGGGCATCCCCCAGCGCGACGGTCTCCTCCGCCGTGGTCCCTGCCCTCCGCAGGGCCTCCTCGAAGATATCGGGGGCCGGTTTGGGGTTGTCCACGGAGCTGGAGTTGACCACGCCCGCTATGTTGTCCTCGGCCTCCAGTTCCTGCATGTGGTGTTCTAGCTCCTCGTCCTTTGCGCTGGTCACGAACCAGACCTCGTAGCCGCGTTCCTTGAGGGAGGAGAGCAACTCCTTCGCCCCGGGGAGCGGGTGGCCGAACTTCTGGAAACCCTCGTAGAACTCGGAGTGGAGGTTCTGGATCTCCTCGACCACGTCATCGTCGTCGACGAACTGGCGGATCAGCAACTCGGCGCCCTTGCCTATCTCCTTGTGCAGCTTCTCCCGCGGCACCCGATGACCGGTCTCCTCGAACGCCCGCGCCCACGCCTCCGTGTGCAGGTAGTTGGTGTCCATGAGCGTGCCGTCAACGTCGAGAACTACTACTTTCGCCATCAAAACTCCCCTCGTGCTTTAGAATCGAACTTATGAAGTACATGAGAGTTGCCCAGAACGATGCGAACCCAAACGGCCTGGACGGCTACGCGGCGCTGACGAAAGGCGCCGCCGTGGTCGACCTCTCCGACCGCAAGCTGCTCCGCCTGACGGGCAAGGACCCAACCGCGATGCTGAACGCCGTCCTGACCAACGACGTGCCCACCGGAGAAGTCCGCGGCGCCTACGCCCTGCTCCTCGACCCGAAGGGACGGGTCCAGACCGACCTGCGCGCGGTGAAGACGGGGGACGGGATCCTCCTCGACATGGAGCAGGAAGGCGCGGAAGCGGCGGCGGAGATTCTCGGCCGCTACGCCCCCTTCTCCCGGGTAAAAATGGAGAAGCTTTCCGACTGGGGGGTTCTCGGCCTCTACGGCCCGCACGCCAACGACCTGCTCGGGGTTTCCGGCCTGGCCGAACACGAGGCGAAACAGGTAGAGATCGACGGTAGCCCCGTCCTCGTCGTGGGCGTCGCCGTGCCCGTCGCCGGCTACGACCTCATCGCGCCCTCCGACACGCTGGTCGAGATCCGTGAATTCCTGATGGGGCGCGGCGCGTTCGCCGCTGACCCCGCCGCCTACGACACGGCCAGGATAGGAACGGGCATCCCCCGCTTCGGCACAGACGTAACGCCGGACAACTTTCCCGGGGAGTCGGCCGGTGTCCTGGAGCGGGCCGTGAGCTTCGGGAAAGGCTGCTACCCGGGTCAGGAGACCGTGGCGAGGATGCACTATCGCGGGAGCCCAAACAAGAGACTCTACCGCTTCGAGCTGGATCCGGACCAGGAAGAAGCGCCCGGCGCGGGAGACGAGATCCTCCAGAACGGAAGCGCCTCGGCCGGCGTCGTGGGCCGCCTTACATCCGTGGCCCCGTTTCCGGTGGACGGCAGGGTCTACGCTCTTGGCTATCTCGCCCGAAAGGCCGATCCGGGATCCCCCCTCAGGACCAGAGACGCGCGGATCCTCGCGGCAACGCAGGCGTGAAGCGCCCCGAAGATTGCGAGGGCATCGGGGATGTTCGCCAGGCCATCGACACGCTCGACCGTGAGATCATCCAGCTGATAGGTCGCCGGGCACATTACGTCGACAGGGCCGCCGACTTCAAAACCGGCGAACAGAGCGTCCGGGACCCAGAGCGTCAACGGGCCATGTTCGGGGCAAGACGCGCCTGGGCCGAAGAGAACGGGCTCGACCCCGATGCGATCGAAGCCCTCTACCGTAACCTCGTCTCCTACTTCATAGACCGCGAGATGCGCGAGTGGCAGAAAGGCTGAGGTATCCGGTCTCTCCTCGGGATCTTGTCGGGAATCGTTCTCGATAACAGCCGATTTCGGTCCCCGTTCTTTGTTACAAGCTGCTTTCGCGCAGAAGTCCTGAAAGTGGTTCCCGAGAAGCCTCGTTGTGGCGTGATCTGGATCACAAAAATCCGTATAAAAAGCCGGGTTTCGGGTGTTTCAGGAAAGGTTCTTGCTCGTGATCGCTTTACGTTGTTAGGGGTAGGGTGCTGTGATTTAATAGCCTTACTGTAGCAAAGTTTACTCACAGGCAAACGGCAGGGGTTCGATGCTCAAGATAGAAAATCTACGTGTAGAGATCGACGGTCAGGAGATCGTGAAGGGTCTGGACCTCGAGGTAGGAGAGGGTGAGATCCATGCGATCATGGGCCCGAACGGGTCTGGCAAGAGCACTTTGGCAAACGTGCTCATGGGCCACCCGCGCTACGAGGTGACCGGCGGCTCCATCACGTTCAGGGGCGAGGACGTCTTCGAGCTGGAGCCGGACGAGCGGGCCAAGCTCGGCATGTTCCTGGCGTTCCAGTATCCGAGCGAGGTTCCCGGCGTCTCCGTCGCCAACTTCCTCAGGACCGCGGTCAACTCCGTGCGTGAGGAAGAGTTGAGCCCCATGGACATGTATCGGCTCATCCAGGAAAAGATGAAGATCATGCAGATGGACCCCAAGTTCGCCGAGAGGTATCTGAACGAGGGTTTCTCCGGTGGCGAGAAGAAGCGGAACGAGATCCTGCAGATGCTCATGCTCGAACCCAAGCTCGCCATCATGGACGAGACCGACTCGGGGCTCGACATCGACGCCCTACAGGTCGTGTCCAAGGGGGTCAACGAGCTGCGAGGGCCCGAGTTTTCGGCGATCATCATCACGCACTACCAGAGGATCCTGAGGTACATCGAGCCCGACCGCGTGCACGTAATGCTCGAGGGTAGGATCGTGACCAGCGGCGGCAAGGATCTGGCAAACGAGCTCGAGGACAAAGGCTACGAGTGGGTGCGCCAGGAGTTCGGCGCCCAGAAGAGCTAGGGGAAGGGAAGAAATATGCCAGAAGACAGGACCATCCAGGAGCTCGGGCTCGACGAATACAAATTCGGGTTTCACGATCCGGAGGAATACTTCTTCAAGACCCCGAGGAAGGGCATAGACCCGGAGATCGTCGCCATGATCTCCAAACACAAGAACGAGCCTGAGTGGATGCTCGAGTTCCGTCTCAAGGCTCTGGAGTCGTTCTTCGAGAAGCCGACTCCGACCTGGGGCGGCGACCTCTCGGAGATGGACTTTGATGAGATCTACTACTACATCAGGCCGATGGAGAACCAGGGTCGTACCTGGGACGATGTGCCAGACGACATAAAGAACACCTTCGAGAAGCTGGGCATACCGCAGGCCGAGCGCGACTCGCTCGCCGGCGTCGGAGCGCAGTACGAGTCCGAGGTCGTCTACCATTCACTGAAAGAGGAGTGGGAGAATAGCGGCGTCGTCTTCATGGACATGGACGGTGGCCTGCGCGAGCACGAGGATATCGTCAAAGAGTACTTCGGGACGATCATTCCTCCCGACGACAACAAGTTCGCGGCGCTCAACAGCGCGGTCTGGTCCGGCGGCTCGTTCGTGTACGTACCGCCCGGGGTCCATATCGACATCCCACTGCAGGCCTACTTCCGCATCAACGCGGAGAACATGGGCCAGTTCGAGCGGACGCTCATCATCGCCGACGAGGGTTCGTACGTTCATTACATCGAGGGCTGCACCGCCCCGACGTACACGACGAACTCCTTGCACTCGGCCGTGGTGGAGCTCATCGCCAAGCCCGGGGCCAGGATCAGGTACTCCACCATCCAGAACTGGTCGCACAACACCTACAACCTCGTAACCAAGCGGGGTGCGGCCTACGAGAACTCGACCATCGAGTGGGTGGACGGCAACCTGGGCTCCAAGCTCACCATGAAGTACCCGGCCGTTTACCTCCTGGGCGAGGGTGCCAGGGGTGAGATCCTGTCTGTCGCCTACGCCGGTGACGGGCAGCATCAGGACGCAGGCGGCAAGGTCGTGCATGCGGCGCCCAACACGTCCAGCCTCATCACCTCCAAGTCCATCTCCAGGGGGACTGGTAGGAGCACGTATCGCGGGCTCCTCAAGGTGCACGAGGGCGCGGTCAACTCCAAGAGCAGGGTCGAGTGCGACGCGTTGCTGCTCGACGAGAACGCCAGGACGGACACCTACCCGTACATAGAGATCGAGGAGAAGAAGGTCAACACCGAGCACGAGGCCACCGTCTCCAAGGTCGGTGAGGACCAGCTCTTCTACCTCATGAGCCGCGGGCTCTCCGAAGAGGAGGCCATGGCCATGGTCGTCAACGGCTTCATCGAGCCCATCGCCAAGGAGCTTCCGCTCGAGTACGCCATCGAGCTGAACCGCCTGATCCAGCTCGAGATGGAAGGCTCGGTCGGGTAGAGAGCTATCAGCTGTCAGCCTTCAGCGGTGGGCTTTCTGGCTCGGGTGGCGTTGACCGGACCGTAGAGTAACGGGTGATCTATGGAGGGCGGGCCCTGTATTTGGGACCCGCCCTCGTTTTGAGGAGTAAAGGCAGGTCTTATGCAGCAGAAGGAAGCGCCGGAGATTCTAAACAGCAGGGGTATAAGCCGGGAGACGGTGGAGGCCCTCTCCTCCTTCAAGGGCGAGCCCGCATGGCTCGCGGAGAAGCGCCTGGAGGGGTGGCGGAGCTTCGAGGCTCTCCCGATGCCCACCCTGCGCGATGAGGCGTGGCGTTACACGGACATCTCCGACGTCACCCTGGAGGACTTCCTACCTTACGCCCCGAGCCGGGACGTCGCGAGCGAGTCGGACCTGCCTGATGCGGTACAGCGCCTCATCAGCGAAGGCGAGCAGAACTCGGCCCTGCTCGTGCAGCACAACTCGGAGACGGCGTACAGCCGGGTGGACGAGGAGCTCTCGAGCAAGGGCGTCGTCTTTACGGATCTGCACACGGCGCTCGTGGAGCACGAGGACATCGTCAGGGACAAGCTCTTCGGGCTCGTGCCCGCAGATTACGACAAGTTCGCGGCCCTGAGCGCGGCGGCTTTCGCCGGCGGCTCCTTCCTTTACGTGCCCCGCGGGGTGGACGTGGAGTTGCCGATCCAGAGCTATCGTTGGCTCGACGTAGTGGGCTCCATCATGCCCCGTACTCTGGTCGTGGTCGAGGAGGGTGCCAACGTAACCTACATCGACGAGTACGCCAGCGAAGCCGGGGAGGACCCCGCGTTCTCCAACGGGGCCGTCGAGCTCTACGTAGGGCAGGGCGCCAATTTGCGCTACGTCTCCCTGCAGAACTGGGAGCGGAACGTGCTCCACTTCAACACCATCCGCTCACAGACCGAGAAGGACGCCACGATCAACAGCCTCGTGGTCTCCTTCGGCTCGCAGCTCTCGCGCACCAACGTCGAGGCCGGACTGTCGGCTGCTGGCAGCGATTCGGAGATGCTAGGTCTTTACTTCGCGGACCAGAACCAGGTTCTCGACCATCACACGCTGCAGGACCATCTCGCCCCGAACGCCCACTCAGACCTCGTGTACAAGGGCGCTTTGCGCGACGAGTCCCTCGCCGTCTTCAGCGGGCTCATCCGCGTCGAGCCGGGGGCGCAGAAGACCGACGCTTACCAGACCAACCGGAACCTCATTCTAGGGACCGACGACGCTTTCGCGGTGAGCCTTCCACGCCTGGAGATACTGGCCGACGACGTGAAGTGCTCGCACGGTTCGACGACGGGGCAGGTGGACGAGACGGAGTTGTTCTATCTCATGAGCCGGGGCATCCCGCGCCGCGAGGCCGAGAAGCTCGTCGTGTTCGGGTTCTTCGGGGAGGTAACGAGTAGGATCCCCCTGAAGGGTTTGAAGGACAAGCTAGACCGGGCCATAGAGGGCAAGATCGGGCTCGGCTTCGAGGAGCGTGTCGCCTAGGTGCCCGAGTTTCACAAGCTGGCATCCGCGGACGAGGTGGGTCCGGGGAAGATCAAGCAGTACATCGTCGAGGACCGCTTCGTCGCCCTCTGCAACGTGGGGGGCGAGTTCCACGCCTTCGAGGATGTCTGCACCCACCAGTTCGCCCACCTGACCGAGGGTGAGTTCGACGACTCCACGGTGACGTGCCCCCTCCACGGCGCGAAGTTCGACGTGAGGACGGGCGCCGCGAAGAGCCTGCCCGCCGTGAAGCCCGTCCCGAAGCACGAGGTCAAGGTGGAGAACGGCAGCGTCTACGTCGCGCTCAACCCGAAGCAGGTCAAGGTCAACCGCAGGAGAGGCCTCAGAAGGTAACCCGTCTTGCTCCTCGAAGGTTCATGCCACTGCGGGGCGGTCCACTTCAGGGTCGAGTCCGAGACGCCCTACCCGTATCAGGCCTGCTACTGCTCCATCTGCCGCAAGACCGCCGGTGGAGGCGGCTACGCCATCAACCTGGGGGCCGACGCGAACACCCTGGAAGTAGAAGGCGGGGAGAACCTCTCCGTCTACAATGCGAAGCTCTACGATGAGGGCGGGCCGGATGAGGTGCCCGTCAGCGATGCGGAGCGGAACTTCTGCCGCTTCTGCGGAAGCTGCCTCTGGCTCTACGCACCGGGTTACCCCGACCTCGTCCACCCCTTCGCCTCGGCGATAGACACGCCGCTCCCAAAGCCGCCCGAGCACGTCCGCCTCATGCTCGACCACGCCGCTCCCTGGTGCGAGATCCCCACCGGAGAAGGCGAAGCACATTTCTCCGAGTACCCTGAGGAATCCCTCGTGGGGTGGCACCGCCGCCACGGGCTTCTGGCTCCCTAGAGCAGTTTGCGGAAAAGCTTGTGGGAGCCCTTGTCCGGGGGGCCTATTCATCGGAAGACGTAGAAGACCGCCTGGCCAAGCTTCGCCCAAACGGCGTTCTTAGAAGTTCGCCACACGCTCGCAACGCCCAAGCTACGGCAAAGATAGTTACTTTAGGGGATGCTCTGGCCGCAATAGGCGCGTATGCTGCCTTCGGTACGTGGCCAGCTGAGGCTGCGTGAGGGCGCAGGTTCGCTACCTGCCCTCCTTCTAGCCCGGGGCTAGCCACTCACCCCACTACCAGCCCACCAGGCACGAAAGGGGACCCCCTCACAACGGGTAGGCCGGGCTGCTCGGCCGCTCAGGAACGAGAGCCACCGTCCATCCAAACGCTCGAAGAGATGATAACGAGGAGATAGTGTGTCGAGAAAAGTGATCTTGCTGGCAGCGATCGTGGCCCTGGTGTTGGCTGCCGCCGTCCCGGCGCTCGCTAGTAGCCGGAGCCCCAACGACTCCGCCAAAGGCAATCCTGGTAAGGGGAACTCCGGCCACAACAAGGACTTCAAAGGCCTGGTCGATATCGGCGGCCGCAAGATATACATGGAGTGCCAGGGCAAAGGACGTCCCACCGTAGTGTTCGTCGCGGGGGCCCAAGACCGCGCCGAAACGTGGAGCACAACGCAAAAACCATCCGAGCAGGCGGTGTTGCCCGCGATCGCCGAGACCAACAGGGTGTGCGCCTACGACCGTCCCGGAACCCTCCTCTCGACGGGCGACGGTCCAGAGGACTTCTTGCCTAGCCGCAGCGACCCGGCACCCCAGCCCACCACGCTACAGGACCACGTCGATGATCTGCACGCCCTGTTGAAGGCGTCCGGAGAAGGGAAACGTCCCTACGTCGTGGTCGGGCATTCGATGGGAGGCGCGGTCTCAAGGCTCTACGCCAGCCAATACCCCGAAGAAGTCTCGGGGCTAGTCCTCGTCGATCCCACCCCCTTCGAGGCGGCCAATTTGATTACCGAGGAGGAGTGGGCCTTATGGAAGCCGCTCCTTGGGGGTCCTCCCTCGGAGAAGGCTCTGGAGCTTTACCCCGCCCTGGAGTGGGCCGACAATGATCGAAACCTCGCACAGGCATCGGCCGCCAAAAAGCTGAAGCCGATGCCCTTTATCGCGTTCCAATCGGACGTACCTTTCGACTTTGCGCCCTTCGTGGAGGACGGCACGCTGCCGATGACGCTCGAGGAGGCGGAGCAGTTCCGCATATTGCTCTATAACGCATGGCACGACACCATAGGCGAGTGGGTGAGCCAGGTGCCAGGCGCCAGGTTCATCGATGATCCCCACAGCACCCATTACATACACCAGATACAACCCAACCTCGTGACCGCCGCGGTTCGGGAGGTGGTAGAGGCCGCCCGCAAGAAGTCGTGTGCGCTCGACATCAAGAACCACGGTCAGTGCGTCAAGGCCGATAAGCAAGCTCAGCGATAGACAGAACGACCAGGCACTACAGAGGGCCGGGGCTGCTGGAAGCCCCGGCCCTCCTTCTAGAGATCGGGAGATGGTATGTCTAAGAAGATGATATTGCTGCTGGCATCGGCCATGGTCGTGGTGCTGGGCGCTGCCGCCACGGCGCTGGCCGCTAGCCCGAGCCACAACAACCACTCCGCCAAGGGCAACCCCGCTAAGGGCGACTCCGCCAAGACCAACAAGGACTTCAAAGGCCTGGTCGACATCGGCGGGGGCCGAAAGATGTACATGGAGTGCCAGGGCAAGGGCTCTCCCACGGTCGTGTTCGTCTCGGGGGCCATGGACCGCACCGAAACGTGGAGCGAAACGCTCGACCCATCCGAGCAGGCAGTGTTGCCCGCGATCGCCGAGACCAACAGGGTATGCGCCTACGACCGCCCAGGAACCGTTCTCGTGACTGGCGACGGTCCAGAGGACTTCTTGCCGAGCCGCAGCGACCCGGTAGACCAGCCCACCACGCTACAGGACGGTGCCGCGGATCTGCATGCCCTGTTGAAAGCCTCGGGAGAACGCGGTCCCTACGTCGTGGTAGGGCATTCGATGGGAGGCGCCATCTCAAGGCTCTACGCCAGCGAACACCCGCAAGACGTCTCGGGGCTCGTCCTTATCGGTTACACGCCCTACGAGGCGCGCAAAGCGCTGACCGACAAGGAGTGGGGCTACTGGAAGGTGCTCCTGGGGGGGTCTCCGCCGGAGGAGGCTCTGGAGCTTTACCCCGCCCTGGAGTGGTTCGACCATCAGCGAAACCTCGAACAGGCATTGGACGCCAAGAGGCTGAAGCCGATGCCCTTCATCGTGCTCTCCTCGGACAAACCTTTCGACCTCACGCCTTACGTGAAGGACGGCAGCCTGCCGATGACGCTCGAAGAGGCGGAGCAGTTCCGCATATTGCTCCGTCAATCATGGCTCGACGCCATGGCCGATCTCGTGAGCCAGGTGCCCGGCGCCAGGTTCATCACAGAGACGCACAGCGGCCATTACATACACCAAGAGCAACCCCAGCTGGTGATCGACTCGGTACGTGAGGTGGTAGAAGCCGCTCGCAAGAAGTCGTGTGCGCTCG
>DASUPX010000106.1:0-6551 GCA_036280905.1 Rubrobacter sp.
TGACCGCACTGTAGGTAAGCGCGGTGAGGAGTGCTCCCTTACCGCCCTATAGCGGTAGTCAGTGCAGTTGACCCACTTCCTTCACCGTCAGCGGCGTGTGCGAATCTGGTACGTAAAGCTGTATTTAACGGCGTAGCTTAACCCCCCAATATGACGATGGGTCAATACCATTGCATACCGCTTTAGTAGGCAAGGGAGGACCCCATGAAGCTCATCCGGCTCGAGTTCCCCCAGCACCCGCGTCCTCCCCAGCGCGAACTGCGCCAGAGGGGCGTCTTCGATTCCGGGGGCGGCCTCATCGGTTACGTGGCCAACGTCTACGTGGATGAGGAGAGGAACTACCGCTTCGTGGATATCGCCGTGGGCGGGGTTATAGGCTTGAGCGCGAAGCACCACCTCGTGCCGGTAGAAGCCCTAGCCGAAGGAGAACCAGGCTCCCTCACCCTTAAGGTAGATCGGCAGACCCTAGATAGCGCACCGACCTTGGGCGACCCGCACGAAGCGCCGGATGAGGATTTGCAGCGTGCCGCCCGCGAGCACTGCGAATAGCGGGAGACGAGCGTGGGAATAAACAAGAGGGTTTCGCTAAGGAAGTTCATAGACGACATCCGCCGTTGGGTTGCCGAGGGCAGGAGCGACGATTGGATCGCCAGTGCCCTGGGCACCAGCGCCTCCTCGGTGCAGTCGTTCCGCTCGCGCAACGCCATCTACCGTCGCGGGGCGAGCTCGACGCTGTACGACCCACAGGACTTCTCCTCCTACGAGGGGGTGCTAGAGTCCGAGGGACCAGGGGTGTGGTTCGATCCGGAGATAGGTTCCGACCCGCGCTGGCAGAAACGCTGGAAGGGCACCGAGAGGGTGAAGCTGCGCATCACGCCGAGCAGGATCGTCCTCCTGAGGCGCTGAGTCGGCAGGGGCCAGGCCGAACGACAGAGCCTCACCTGTTCAGACGGAGCCTCACCTCTTCACAGTCGGGGGATACCGTGTCGCCTGGCAAGCTAGGGTTGTTCGGGTCAGGGTCCACGATGGCGGTATCTGTGTTGGGTCCACAGCTGACGAAGTCGTTGGCCAAGCCGTCGCGGCTTCTGATCACGTCGTCGCCCCAGCCACCCGAGATGTCGTCCGTGCCATCACCGCCGTTGAGCTCGCCATCGTCGCCTACTCCCCCGTAGATGCCGTCGTTGTCGTTGCCGCCGATCAGCGTGTCGGTGCCGGAGGTGCCGTAGAGCTCGTCGGCGCCCGGACCGCCCTGGGCCTTGTCGTTGCCGGATCCACCTATGAGCTCGTCGTTGCCCGAAAAAGCGCGTAGCAGGTCGTTGCCGCCCCTACCATAGAGGATATCGCGGGCGTCGGTTCCTCTGAGGGTCTCTCCCCGGTTGGTTCCGATCTTCTCCACTGCCAGGGCCACCCCGGTAGCCACCAGGAGCGCCACGGCCACAGAGGCCAACAACAGGACCACCTTCCTCATAGAGCCATCGCTCCTTCTCGTAGGGCATCTCTAAGCGCGCTACAGCCGGTCGCTAACGAGCCCCGCCGCATCGTACAGACAAGATAAGTATGAACAGTTACAAGTGCTGACACAACTTCCGAGAACGCCGAAAAACGGAACGCCAACTTCGAGCAGCCCTTTTAAGCATTCAGGTGAGTAGTTTCGTTACCTTTGCTCGACTTGTGAGTGGTGCTCCAACCTTCCAGCGGTGCCAAGAAGCCCTCAGGAGTCCTCCTCGTGGGGACGGCTCCTGAGGACTCACGGTCCGGGTAGCAGCTAACCCTAGACATCCATAACCGGACGCTCGTTACGGTAGCGCCTATCCGACGTTTTTCTGGCAGTTGGGGAGGACCTCGTCCCCGGGGTCGGCCGAGTACAAGTTGCGGCTTCCTTTACCACATCCGAGCCGGTCGAGTCCGTCCCCATCCTGGGCGTTCAGGAAGTCATTACGGGGTCCGCCGTAGAGATGATCCGTATCGGAGTGGTGTCCATTGATGGGGCCGTAAACGTCCGTCACTGAGTCTACGCCGGCACCCCCTTCTACCACGTCACGGCCTGGCCCACCTTCCAGATGGTAGGCGGGATTGTGTCCGTTGGGCGAACTGCCGGGACTATCGTTCCCACGCCCGCCAAACACGAAGTCACTGCCCCTGGCGGCATTTACACCGTCGGTGCCGCCTTTGGCGTGAATAGAGTCTCCCTTCGCGGAACCCTGGATCAGGTCGTCGCCGTTGGTGCCATAGCAGGGACCGCCGTCGCAGGTGATCTTGGTCGCTGCTATCGCGACGCCGGTACACAGCACCATAAGTCCCATCATGCAAAATAGCCCGGTGCGTAGCCTTCTCCGGCTCTTCATCTTCTCTCCTCGATCGCTCTTTGTGCGTGCCTGCGCACTTCTTGTCAGCCCCTTCGTAAGGGAATGCGCAGACCCCCGTAACAATACGACTCAGGCATCATGACAGACTCTGGAACCCGCCGCATCTGATGGGGGACATTTGTGGTGGTTGGTGAGGGTGCCATACCCGGCGCTATTTTCGACTCGAGCGGATGAATTTCTCAAAACTTCGTACCTACGAAATTCGCGGAATAACCCTGCCACGCACACTCCGCTGAATAGGCTACTCCGAGCCGGTTAATCGACCGCCATCCCCCGAAGCTCGGGGTTTTTGCGCAGCTTCCCCAGTCCGAGTCGCAGGCACCCGTTCACGGTCCCGAGCGGCACCTTCAGGAGCTCGGCCGTCTCCGCTTGCGTAAGGTCGCAGAGGTGGAAGAGCGCGAGGACCTCCAATTGCGGGCGCGGGAGTGGCGCTCGTAGAGGCCGCCGAAGGCGAAACCGTCGCCCTCCGCCAGCAGGGAGATCAGGTCCTCGTCGGCCAGGAGCGGGTAGCGTCCCGGATGGTATCCCACGCCGCGCGGCTCGAGTCGCTTATCCGGCGTGTGGAGGGTCATCGCTGCATCTCCTGAGACTGCCTCAAGATGGTTTACCAGCTCGGTTCTCCCTTCCCGCTGAACCATCGGCTTGCTCGCGTTCTAGAACCCTAGCGGGGCGGCGACTGGGAGGCATAGGGCAGATGCCCTGCTAGGGTTCTGGTCTTTTCGGTCCAAGAACAACGGGGGGCGATCCGGCGAACAGCCGAACTTCCGCTGCCCTAGGGTCGTTTGGTGCGCTGCGCGCTGCCTTCGATCGCTGCAACCCCTTTGCGCCCCGCGTTCTCTTCTGGTTCCCGACTCGCTTCCGGATCCCGGCCATTACGAAGCTCCTGGCCGTCCTCCTTTTCGGAGACGAGATCCTGTTTGAATTCCTCTACAGAGCGGCGGGCGTCGCTGACGAACCGGCCGACGTCTCGGGCCATGCTAGGGAGGTTCTTGGGACCGAAGATGACCAAGACAATGAGACCTATGATTACCATCTCCTGCATGCCGATGCCGAACACGGGGCTTAGAGACCTCCCCGGTCGGCACGCGCGGCAACCGGTTCGCCCATCGACCCGATGCGGGTTGCGCTACCGGCTCCACTACCAGCTTCCTCGCTCTCGAGCGCCTCGGCTTCAGCTCCGGCCCCTTGGCCGGTGGAGATCCCTTCGTGCAACTCCTTGATGCCCGTTCCCACGCCCTTGGCCAACTCCGGTATCCGCTTGGCCCCGAACAGCAGCAAGACGAGCGCGAGCAAGATGATCAGGTGGGAAGGCGATGCGAGTCCTGCCAACATGGGTGTCGATCCTTTGCTTCGTTTGTGTGTCACCGGTTATTGGGCATACGATCTTGGGGGAGGGGTTGGATCAGCGCCTTCTGGGCAGGTGGAGACCTTGTTCTGCCGGTTCCCTTACTCTCCTCTAGGTTTTGACCTTGCCGACCAGCATCGGATCGGTCGTCGGCTCCTTCGAGCCGCCCTCGGGCTCGATGGTCACAGCCACGGCGTCGGCCCGTTCCACGGAGTTCTCCACCACGGCCGCGACCGAGTCCCCCCTGGGCTCGAAGAGGCCGCTCGGCTTCGGGGTGTCGCCCTTTATGACCCAGATCTGGTAGGTCTTGCCCTCTGGGGCTGGGGGCATGTTCTCGGCAACCAGTACCGCCCGATCGCCTTTGAGGGTTATCAGTTTCGCCCTTGCTTCCTGCTCCGCACCCGTGCCCCCGAGCGCGATCATCTGGGGATCCTGGGACCGGACCTGGGGCTGGCTTTGGAGGCTCTGTACGCGGCCCTGCAGTTCGCGCACCTCTCCCTGCAGAAGCATGCCCCAGGCGAACAGGCCGACCACGAGCACGGCCGCGGCGGCAAGCGCGAGCTCCCTGAGCCCCACGGCGTCCCACAGCCCGGCGATCCAAAACTGGCGGCCGGCATGCGGGGGTGTCATCTCCGCCGGGCGTACGGCCTCCGCTTCCACCGTATCCATAATCCTGCGGCGGAGATCCGGGGGCGGTTCTTGTTCCGAAACGGAGAGGGCCAGAAGCCCTGCAAGGGTGCCCAGCTCCTCTATCTCCGATTGCAGGTCCGGGTGCGCCGCGAGGTACTGCTCGAACTCCAGGCGCTCCTCCTCCGGCAAGGCGCCTAGGACGTAGCCGTCCTTGAGGTCCTCGAAACGTTGCCGGTCCATACCGTTCATCTGGGCACCGCCGCTCCTCGCGCTTGGTAATAGTCTCGGAGGTTCTGCAGCCCTAGCCTCATCCGGCCCTTGACCGTCCCCAGGGGCAGCTCGAGACGCTCGGCTATCTCGGCGTGGGTGTAGCCCGAGAAGTACGCCAGCTCGAGGATCTTAAGCTGCTCGCGCGGTATGGTGTTCAGTGCTTCTCGGACCTGCTCTTGCTGGGCGTTTTTCCAGGTCTCGGCGAAGGCCTCACTGGGCTCGGATCTGGGCGCGGAAGCCTCGACCTTGTCCTGCATCCTGCCGCGACGCCCGTGGGAGCGGATCTGGTCGATGCCGCGATTGCGGATTATGGAGAGGATCCAGGTCCTGACGCTGCCGCGCCCCACCCGGTAGCCACCGGCGGAGCGCCAAACCTTGATGAACGCCTCCCGGACCACGTCTTCGGCCTCCTGCTTCTCGCCCATCATCCTGTACGCCAGCGAGTAAGCCATGCGCCCGTGGCGGTCGTAGAGGACGGCGAAGGCCTCGGCGTCGCCTACCTCTAAGAGCGGCATCAGGTCCTCGTCCGCGTAAAGCAGGTACTGTCGGATTCCATCCCCCACACCCCTATTCTACGAAACTCTCGCAGGCGGGGCGCACGGCCCCGCCTGCTAGGGGCTGATCTCGAGCGTTCGTACGTCGCCATTGATCTGAATCCGCCTTCCACGTGTGCGAGCGGTTGGGTTCGTCGAACACGAAGCGGGGCCGGAGGTCGACCCCCGGCCCCGGTCTTCTGTGTGGGGTTCTTCCCTACGGCGTGATGGTGTTGGGAAGCCTCTTGCACAGGGCGTCGAGGCTCCTGTAGGGACCGTAGGGCTTCGGAGCCGAGACGATGAACCCGCCGTTTTCCGCCTGTATGGCTTCGCAGATCGCCCGCGGTGCCACCGGCTCGTCGAAAGCCCTGGGGAAGGGCACGTCCTTGGTGAGGAGGTTGAGGTAAGAAGCGTGGCGAGCCTCCACCGTGGCTATCGTCGCCCCGGCAGTCAAAAGTGCCGCCGCCTCAATGTTGGCGATCGCCCCGTCGTAAGCGGATACCCCCGTGTTCTCCAGGAACTGCGCCACGGAGACGAACTTCTCCACGCTGGTGAAGGCCGTCCTCCTGAAGTTGTACTCGGCCTCTGGCACGGGCCTTCCCCCAAGGCTCCTGATCACGCTCTTGAGCGTGTCCACGTGGGCGCCTTCGTGGTTGCGGATGCGCTTAAAGTTCTCGTAGACGGTGGGCCTAAGGAGGTTGCCCGATCCGGAAAAGAGGTTGCTCGAGCGGAAGTCCTGCTCGTCGAATTTCCTAAGCCCATCGCGGTAGAAGGCGTACTCCAGGTGCTCGAGGGTGAGGGCGTAGTTGAGGACGTCGATGTCCGTGGGGGGCTCGGGGGTGCTGTGCGCCCTAGCCATCCCCGGTACCGCCATCAGCGCGCCGCCCGCGAGCGCTGCGGCCGAGCCGGTCAAGAAGCGTCGCCGGGAGGTCGACGAGCGCATCCCGAAACCTTCTGAGTTTGGAGCATCGGTCATGTATCCACTCTCCTTATTTCTGTGCGGGGCCGAAGTCCCGGCTTATTGACGGGGTTCGTTCCCCGATAAAAAGCGGATACGAAAGCGGGGAACTCCTCAGATCACCACGCGCCAACAAGTGTGCTAGCGGAGGCGCGCTAGACGAACTTTTTAGAATGCCGTTAGTGCGAAGTTCGGTTCGACGGCAGCCCAGTGGACAAGAAATTCTCCGGTAGTTGCGTTGTTACGAGTCGCAACCGCTTGATACACAATGCCGCAACGAAAGCTACCAGGTCGCCGCCATTGGATGCCGAAGGGGTCACTGGGTGCCGCTCTCGAGCACGGACCGCCGCGCTCGACGGGTCGCTTGCTACGTCGAACTTCCGAGAATTGAACTGCCTGCGAACTTCGGAGTACACCTCTTCTACCACTCGGGTGAATAGGAGTAGTCT
>DASUPX010000107.1:0-13440 GCA_036280905.1 Rubrobacter sp.
TTTCATGCCGCTGTTCGTGGTCCTGGAAGAAGGCGTCGAGCTCGACGATGACCTCGAAGGCAGGATCAAGGCGAGCATCAGGGAGAACGCCTCCCCCCGGCACGTACCTAACACGATCGTCGCCGTTAGCGATATTCCAAGAACCCTGAACGGCAAGAAGCTGGAGGTCCCGGTGAAGAAGATCCTCTCCGGCACCCCGCTCGAGAAGGCCGCGAGTAAAGAGTCCCTGAGCAACCCCGAGGCCCTGGACCGCTTCGTGGAGCTGGCCGAAAACCTGTAACCCCGCTCCCCCAGAGCCATCAGCTATCAGCCAGGGATGCTGACCGCTGATAGCTGATGGCTGAAAGCTGAAAGCTCTTCACCCAGACAGGGCTATCAGCCATGTGCGGCCCCATAGCAACAATTGACTCTAGCTCTCTCTTCCCCTAAATTGCCCGCAAGGGACTGATCCGGGAGGGAGAACCGCATATGCCGATTTCGAGAGAACCGCTTGCGAGCAGTATTCGTGAAGTCGTCGGAAAAACGGGGTTCGAGGGGAGGCATTCATGACAGATTCCGGTGCTCAGGCTGCGCAACCGAGTCCGTCCACAGTGCGGAAGGTGGCGCTGGCGGCGATGACCGGTTCCGCGATCGAGTGGTACGACTTCTTTATCTACCTCACGGCCGCCGCGCTGGTTTTCGGGCCCCTTTACTTCCCCGGTGGTAGCGAGGTGGCCGCCGTACTCGCCTCCTTCAGCACCGCGGCGGTCGGGTTCGTGGCGCGCCCCATAGGCGGCATCCTCTTCGGCCACTACGGGGACAGGCTTGGCCGCAAGCCGACCCTCGTTATCGCGCTGCTGCTGATGGGCACGGCTACCACCCTTGTCGGTGTTCTGCCCACCTACGCCACCATAGGCGTCGCTGCCCCCATACTTCTCTTCGTGCTGCGCTTCGTGCAGGGGCTCGCCGTCGGCGGCCAGTGGGGTGGCGCGGTCTTGCTGGCCACGGAGTACGCCCCCGCGGACAAGCGCGGTTTCTACGGCAGCTTCGCCCAGGCCGGCGTTCCGGTCGGGCTCGTGATGGGCAACGCGGTCTTCCTCTTGCTCTCCGCGCTCTTTGGGGAGGCGGCGTTCGCCGCGTGGGCCTGGCGCCTGCCCTTCCTGTTCAGCGTGGTCCTGATCGCCGTGGCGCTCTTCATACAGCTGCGCCTGGAGGACACGCCCGTCTTCAGGCAGATGCAGGAGAGGCAAGAGGAGGGTGAGGAGTCCGAATCTCGTTCGCCCGTCATCGAGGTCATCACCCAGCACCCCAAGCAGATCCTGCTCGCGGCCGGGGCGTTCTTCGTCGTAAACGGTGGCTTCTACGTCCTGATCACCGGCATGCTGGATTACGGTACCAGGGTTCTTGGCATCTCCCAGAACGTGATGCTAGGGGCGGTTCTGGTCTCCGCTGTGGTCGAGGGTATCTCCATCGTGGTCATGTCGGCGGTCTCCGACCGCGTGGGCCGTCGGACGGTGTTCATGGCCGGGGCTGTCCTGCTTGCGGTCTGGTCCTTTCCCCTGTTCTGGCTCGTCAACACGGGGTCTTTCGTTCTGATCCTGATCGCCCTCTGCCTGGCCCAGTTCTTCCAGGGCATGATGTACGGGCCACAGGCGGCGCTCTTTGCCGAGATGTTCAGCGCGCGGGTGCGCTACTCGGGAGCCTCCATCGGCTACCAGGGCGCCTCGGTCTTCGCCGGGGGGCTCGCGCCCATCATCATGGTCTGGCTGCTCGACTCGACGGGTACCTCACTCTCCATCTCTTTCTACCTGCTTGCCATGTGCGCCATCACCTTCACCTCGGTCTACCTGGTTACCGAGACCTACGAGGATGAGATGGCGCAGGACCAGGAAGAGGCCGAGCGGGCACCCGCCACGTAGCCGCGCCAGGGGGAGGGCTTCTAGAATGGAACCTTCTGTCGAAGGAGGTAAGTTGTACGAGACCGTGCTGTACGAGCGGTCCGCCGCCGTGGCGGACCTCGCCCTGAACCGCCCAGAGAAACTGAACGCGTTCGACGCCACGATGCACCAGGAACTCTACGACGCTCTGGGCGAGGCGGCCGAAGACGATGAGGTGCGCTGCATCATCTTGCGGGGTGAAGGCCGGGGCTTCTCGGCAGGCGCCGACCTGGCCCAGATCATCGAAAACGCGGACGGAGATCCTGATCTCGGGGAGTACCTGCGCGGGTCGTACAGCCGGCTCGTGAAGCGGATGGTCGGGACTCCGAAGCCCATAATCGCGGCCCTACATGGCCCGGTCTACGGCGCTGGGCTAGGCCTGGCCCTGGCCTGTGACCTCAGGATCGCCGCGGAGAGCGCGAGGTTCTCGGTTGCCTTCATCAAGATAGGTCTCATGCCAGACGCCGGGGTCACCTACTTCCTGCCACGGGTCGTCGGCCTGGGAAGGGCAATGGAGATGAGCATGCTCGGCGGGGCCATAGACACCGACGAGGCCAAGAAGATAGGCCTGGTCAACAAGATCACGGCCGATGACTCGCTAGTCGAAGAAGCCCGATACTTCGCCGAAAACCTCGCCGCACTTCCAACCGCGGCCCTGGGAAGGATGAAGTCCGCCCTCCACACCAGCTTCGAGGCCGACCTCGAAACCGCCCTGGAGCGCGAGGCCGAAGGCCAGACATTCTGCGGCTACACGAGGGACCACAAAGAGGGTGTCGCCGCCTTCTTCGAGAAGCGCGAGGCAAATTTCACCGGCCGGTAACGAGAGAACTACAGACCCGCCTCGACCGCGCCGACCTCTCTCGCCCTATGACAAACCTGTAGGGGCGGTTCGCCAACCGCCCGAAAACGAATCGCCCCAACGCCTAATTTCCGCCTTCGATCTCGGGATCACGCCTGCGGGGCAGCGTGTAGAACAGGGTCCCGTCCCGGCCTTCCACCGCAAGATGCCCGCCCCCCGCGAGCTCGGACAGCATCCCGTCGGCCTCGCGCACGGTTAGCGAGGTCTCCATCGCAGCCTCCGCGGGCGTTATGCTGCCGCCGTTGTCGCGGATGGCCGAGAGGAGCTCGCGTTCCTTGCTGGCCGGCTGTGGCAGCGTATGGCGGTGCTTCTGGAAATCGTTCCCCGCGAGCCCGAGAAAGATGGCCGCCGGTATAACGAAGCCGATGCCAGCGGCGGCCGTTCCCGAGGTGATGATGACCATGATAGCGGCCAACACGAACCCGATACCGAAGGTCAGATACATGAACGAGTGGCCCCCGCCCCGCTTCGGTTGCTCTTCTTTACGTCTCTCGACCTCGCTCATTACGCCTCCCGACCGCCCACGGCCCGACGTACGGATGTCCGGCGTTATTCTAGACCGGGCCATCCCCAGTGCAAACGTGGTCCGTGGCTTCGGGTAACCGCGAACGCATTTTCTGTAGAATGGTTGCGGGCTTTCCGGCGAGAGGGATGAGAGGTTTCTTGAAGAGGCTCAGGGTGCTCTTGACGCGGCAAGAGATAGTGCCGGAGAGGCTTCCCGGCGCGACCGTAGTCGTGCTTGACGTGTTCATGGCGACCACGACCCTGCTCACCATCCTGGACAACGGCGCAAGGGGCATCTACCCCGTGGCCAGCCTCGAAGAGGCCGAGGAGGTCGCGGCGGGCCTGCGCCCGGAGAACGTCCTGCGCGGCGGCGAGCAGGACGCGGCCCGCATAGAGGGCTACGATCATGGCCCGTTTCCAGAAGAGTACGGGCCCGAGGTCGTCGAGAACAGGGATGTGATCTTCGTGACCACCAACGGCACCCGCGCCGTTGCCGAGGCGGCACCGGCCGACACGGTACTGCTTGGAACCCTGCGCAACGCACCCGCCGTGGCCCGCCATCTGGAGGGGCTGGAGACGGAATCCATCTACCTCGTCTGTGCCGGCTCCGCGGGACGTTTCGCCCTCGAGGACTTTCTCGGGGCGGCCACTATCCTCTCGCACATGGACGTGGGAGGCTGGCACCTGAACGATGGCGCCTGGCTGGCCATCGACTTCGCCGCGGGTCACGCCGAAGACCTCTCCGGCCTTCTAAAGCGGAGTCGGGCCGGTCGATGGTTCGTCGAGAACGACCGTATAGACACCTTAGATTTCGTGGCCGACCTGGGGGCGAGCGATCTCGTCCCCGAGGTCGCCGCGGGCAGACTCCGCCCCGCAACTGGGGCGGACCAGGGAGGAGCGGCTTGAGCGAGACGGTTGACGTGCGCAAGGGCGAGGATTTCGACCTCGAAGCCGTGGAGCGTTACCTGAGGGAGCACATAGAAGACCTGCCGGAGGGTGCGCTGGAGGTCAGCCAGTTCCCCTCCGGAGCCTCGAACCTCACGTACCTGTTGAAGATAGACGGTTGGGAGGGCGTGTTGAGGCGCCCACCGCTTGGCCCCGTACCACCCAAAGCGCACGACATGGGGCGCGAGTCGGGCATCCTCTCGAGGCTCGGCGCCGTCTACCCGCTCGCCCCGAAACCCTACTTCTACTGCGCAGACGAGTCGGTCATAGGCGTGCCCTTCTACGTGATGGAGCGCAGGACCGGGGTCGTGCTCGACGAGACCTTCCCCGACGGCGTTCGGCCCGACGGGGAGTTGTGCCGGGGCATCTCTCGCACCGTCGTGGACACGCTCGTCAGGCTGCACGCGGTGGACGTGCAGGAGGCCGGCCTCGGGGACCTGGGCAGGCCCGAGGGCTTCCTGCAGCGGCAGACGGAAGCCTGGATCTCACGTTACGACAAGGCCAGAACGGAAGATATAGGGGAGGTCGGCCCCCTCACCGACTGGCTCTCCCGTGGCGTTCCCCAGAGCCCGCCTCCCACCGTTATCCACAACGACTACAAGCTAAACAACCTCGTCCTGGACCCGGAAGATCTCACCCGGGTAAGGGCCGTACTCGACTGGGAGATGGCCACCATCGGGGACCCGCTCTTCGACCTCGCCGTCTCGCTCACGTACTGGATCGAACCCGACGACCCGGACGAGCTCAAGGCCGTTATGCCAACCGTGACGGCCACGCCCGGCTTCATGACCCGCCGGGACCTGGTCGACCGCTACGAGAAGGGGAGCGGGCGTGACCTCTCGGACATGCACTGGTACCTGGTCTTCGGATACTTCAAGCTGGCCGCGATCCTGCAGCAGATCTTCGCCCGCTGGAAGAACGGCCAGACCGAGGACGAGCGCTTCGCGGACTTCGGCGAGCGCGTGCGAACCCTGATCCTGCACGCTGACGACCTGACCCGAACCGGCGAAGTCTGATAGGGATGTTCGGCGTCCTAGGCACGGGAACCATGGGCGCCGGCATCGTACAGCTGGCAGCCCAGTCCGGCTACCGGGTGATCGCCTGCGACGCCTCCGTAGAGTCCCTGGAGAGGGCCCAGGTCTACGTCCGCGAAAACCTGGGGCGCCTCGCCGCAAAAGGCACCTTTCCGGAAGACGAGGCGGCCTCCCACTACGACCGCATCCACTGGACCACGGACCCGAGAGACCTGGCCGAGGCAGAGGCCGCTATAGAGGCCATAGTCGAGAGGGTGGAACCGAAGAAAGAGGCGCTGGCGATGCTTGACGGCATACTCCCCGACGGCGCGCTCCTCCTGACCAACACCTCATCTATCTCCATAACGGACCTCGCCTCGGCCACGGACCGTCCCGAGAGCGTCTGCGGCATGCATTTCTTCACCCCGCCGCCGGTACGCGAGGCAGTCGAGATCCCGCGCGGACGCCACACCAGCGATGAAACCGTAGGGAGGGTCGAGGCCCTGGTCCGCTCTCTCGGCAAGCTCCCGGTTGTCGTTGACGGCGATACTCCCGGCTTCGTGGCCAACCGCTTCCTGATGCCCCTGCTCCTTGAGGCCTGCAGGCTCCTCGAAAGAGACGTGGCAACGAAACGAGACATCGACCTCCTCATGAAACGGGGTATAGGCTTCCCCATCGGCCCCTTCGAGCTTGGCGACTTCATAGGACTGGACGTCGCCCTTGACGTAATAACCCACGTCCACAAGACCACCGGCGACCCCTACTACGAGCCGCCGCGAATCCTCGAAGAGCTGGTCCGAGAAGGCAACCTCGGCCACAAAACGGGCAGGGGGTTCTATGATTACTAGCACGCTCCGGCTAGCGCCTGCGCTTGTCAGCACACTACGCCCTCCGGGCTTCGTTTGTCGGCACGCTCGGGCTGGCGCCCTCGCTTGTCAGCAACGCTTCGACCCTACGGGTCTCGCTTTCAGCCAGATCCCTCTGCGGCCTGCACTCTTCCGCACGACAGCAACGGTGCCGGGAAGAGGTGGGTAGTCGAAGCCACCGTTACGAATAGAGACAACTGGCCGAAAGCGAGGCGAAGCCGAAGCGTTGCCGACAAGCGAGCCAAGCGAAGCCGGGCGAGCGTGCTGATAAGCGAGGCCAAAGGCCGAGCGTGCCGACAAGCCTGCGAAGCAGGCGTGCTGTGAGCGACTAGAAGGAGCGAACTTGGGAAGGCTCGATAACAGGGTTGCGATGGTAACGGGGGCTTCGCGTGGGATCGGCGAGGCCACGGCGCGGCGTTTCGCCCGGGAGGGCGCACGAGTTTGCCTGACGGACGCGAAGCTGGAGGGGGCGCTCTCGACGGCGCGGCAGCTAGTGGACGAGGGCATGGACGTTTTCGCCGCGAAGATGGACGTGACGAGCCGCACCGAGGTCGAGAACGCGGTGGGGGAGACGGTACAGCGCTACGGGCGCCTCGACATCCTGGTCAACAACGCCGGCGTCACAAAGGACAACCTTATCCACAAGATGACCGACGACGACTGGCGCACCGTTTTGAACGTGCATCTTGGCGGGGCGTTCTTCTGCGTGCGTGCGGCCCAGAAGCACATGGTCGAGCGGAACTACGGCAGGATCGTCAACGTCTCCTCCACGAGCGCCCTCGGCAACCGCGGGCAGGCCAACTACTCGGCGGCCAAGGCGGGCATACAGGGCTTTACCAAGACCCTCGCGATAGAGCTCGGCCGCTACGGCATCACGGCCAACGCCGTGGCCCCCGGCTTTATCGAGACGGACATGACACGCGAGACCGCGGCCCGGCTCGGCGTCGACTTCGACGATTTCGTCGCCGGGCGCGTGGAGAGCATCCCCGTAGGCCGGGCGGGTTGGCCCGAGGACGTGGCCGCGGCCATCCTCTACCTGGCCTCCGAGGAGGCCGGGTTCGTGAGCGGCCAGGTGCTCTACGTGGCAGGCGGACCGAGGGATTGACGCTCTACGAACGGCTCGTCGGCCTGCGCTCCGAGCCGGTAAAGAACCTGGTCGAGCGCGGTGCGGTCCGGCGGTTCGCCGAGGCTATCGCGGACCCCAGCCCCCTCTACACCGACGAGGGAGTGGCCGCAGAGGGCCGCTACGGGCGTCTTCTCGCGCCGCCAACCTTTCCGAGGACCTTCGACTACGGGCGTGTGGATGGCCTTCGTTTGCCGGTTGCCGGCCTGATCCACGGCGAGTTCACCATCTCTTACGAGCGTCCGCTCCTCGTTGGCGACGAGGTCCTGTGCAGCATGCAACTGAAAGATTCCTACGACAAAACGGGCCGCCGCGGCCTCCTTGGCTTTCTCCTGTTCGAGCGCACGGGCGATGATCCCGGAGGGGAGCGTATCTTCACCACGAACGACGTCGTCGTGGTCACGGAGGCGGTCCGTCGGGGGATGGGATCATGAACGGGGCGCCCCGCTGGGAGATGGGCGACGAGCTGCGGGAGCAGACGCTGCCCCCCGTGGACAGGATGCGGCTCATAAAATACGCGGGGGCGTCCGGGGATTTCAACGGCATCCACCTGCTAGACGACGCCGCCGAGGAGGCCGGGCTGCCCGGTATCATCGCCCACGGCATGCTCACCGTGGCCACGATGGGCCTCCTGTTCTCACCCTACCTCGAACACGGCTACGTCAAGACCTTCCACAGCCGTTTCTCGGGCATGGTCTTCCTGGGCGATGTCCTGCACGTCGGGGGAAGCCTGAGCGCCGTAGAAGAGACCGGTGAGGGCCTCCTTCACACCTTCGGAGTCCACGCGCGCAGAGACGAAGACACCGTGGCCTCCGGCGAAGTAGGTTTCCTGCTCTTCCGCAGGTGAAGTCCAGGCCAACCCGATCCTGCACCTCATGCTGACAGCTGACGGCTGATAGCTGACCGCTAACAGCTGAAAGCTCCACTCCGCAATAGGACGAAACATGCCAGAATAGTGTGCATGGAGGAGGCGTTGAGGCTCGTCTTTCATCGGGGGCGTCGCGGGGCGGTGGGTTCTTGACCGGCCTCCGGGGCCTCTGGCGTCGTCTCGGCGCCTCCGGGCCCGTCAGGGTGGGGGCTGTGCCCTGGCTGGTCCTCGCCGTGGCCCTTTTCTTCGTGTGTCCCTGGTTGCCCGAGCCTTCGCCCGCCGGCGCCACGCTGGACCGTTACTCGCCGACGCACGACGGCGGCTCCATTCTCCTCGAGAACGTAGACGCAGACGGCGAGCTCGTCTCCAGGGAGAGCCAGAACCTGGCGACCATCCCCGACCTCAGGACCTTCACGGAGTTGGGCCAGGATATCAGCGGCCAGCTAGAGGAGATCTACGGCTCTCCCCAGGGCATGAAGGATGCCGAGGTTGTGCAGGTCCGCAGGCGCACGCTAGAGGCATCGGGGGAGATCTCCGACTCGACCGACACCCTGCTACTCGACCCTCGCGGACTGCTGCTGCTCGCCAGCCGCAGCGGCGAGGCCGGCACCGAGATCGTCTTCGACCGGCCCGCTGTGTTGCTGCCGGAGGATCTCGGTCCCGGGAAGCGTTGGAGCTCGAAGGGAGAGGCAGGGCCCGTGAACTACGAGCTGGACGGCAGGGTCATCGGCTCGGGCGCCGCAGAAACAGATCTAGGCGACTTCGACGACTGCCTGTTCGTGCGGACGCGCCTGTCCTTCTCCGGATCTGGTGCCGAGGGCAATACCGTGTACTACAGGGACACGTACTGCGCCGACGTCGGGCTGGTGGAGTCAGAGAGGTTCGACGGGGCCGGAGAGGCCACGCAGCGCGGCGTGGTCGTGTCGACCGATCAGGCACCGCCGCGGGGCGCGGCCGGGTTGCCCCCCGTGCCACTCATGGCTCCCGAGGGGGTGGCCGGGGACCCGTCGTCGTGGCGGCTCGGCCACTTCGGACGCCTCAAGCCCTCAGGCGAGGCGAGCGCGAGCTCCATCCCCCCGACGTTCGTGAGGACGGATCCGCCCGTGCTGCTCGCGGCCGCGGAGGAGGGCGACCTCGTTGCCCTCGACGTGGGCAAGGATTCCGGCAGCGTGCGCTGGCGGTTTCATCCCGAGGGCAATATCTACGGCCCGCCGGCCTTCGACCCCAGGAGCGGGCGAATATACTTCGGCGCGACGGACAAGAAGCTCTACGCGCTTGATGCCCGAGGGCTCTTCCTCTGGGCTTTCGAGACCGGAGACAACGTGGCGAGCCAGCCCGTGGTCGCCGGGGATACGGTCGTCTTCGGCAGCGAGAACAGTACCATCTACGGCCTCGACCCGGACACGGGTCGGGAACGCTGGACGGCAAGCACGGGGGGCCCGGTCGTCTCCTCGCCGGCCTACGAAGACGGGGTGGTGATCATCGGCTCGGACGACGGCGCCGTGTACGGCCTCGATCCCGAGACCGGAGACGAGCGGTGGCGCTACCTCGCGAAGGCGGCCGTTGAGGCTCCTGTCACGGCCGCGGACGGGGTCGCCTACGTCGCGAGCCGGTCGGGGGAGGTGACTGCCCTGGACGCCGGGTCGGGCAAAAAGATCTGGACCACTTCACAGGGGAAGATCCTGCGCACGGCGCCAGCCGTAGGTGAGAGCGCCGTCTTCGTCGTCGACGACGACTACGGCCTGCTCGCCTTCGACCGCCGAACGGGCAAGAAGCTCTGGGAGAACCCGGACGGATCCTACGCCGGGCCGCCGCTCGTGGCCGGTGGCGAGCTTGTGGTCGCCCGCGAGGACGGCCGCGTGGAGCGTCTCGATCTCGACGGCAGGCGCACGGGAGAGTGGGACGGCGCCGCGGCGGGCAACCCTATAGACGGAGACCCGGCCTTCTCCATAGGTCCTGTGGCTGGGGGCGGCGCGGTCTGGGCCGCCACGGACAAGGCCTCGGTGGTCAGGCTTGGCCTCCAGAACGGCCCATCCCACCTCGAACCGATCTGGGCCGACGCGTTCTCCGACCTGCCGTTCGTCGGGGATGCCCCACAATACACCGCGGCCGAGTACGATGGCGAGGCGCTCGTTCAGGGCGTAAACAACACCGTGTACCTGGTAGATCCCGAAAGCGGCGAGGCGCGCAGGATCGCCAGCCTACAGGGCGCTACGGGAAGGCCTGCAACGGAGCCCGTCGTGGCCGGCGACACCCTGATCGCGGTCTCCGGCGGTACGCTCCACGCGGCCAGCCTGCCCGGCGTCGAAGAGCTCTGGAAGTACGAGGGTGGATCGAGCCTCAGGCCGCCGGTCGTCGCGGGACAGAAGGTGCTCTGGCTCTCCACCTCGGGGGACGAAGATGCTTTGAATGCTATAGACCTCGGCAGCGGCGAGGCGCTATGGAAGGCTACTCTGGAGGGTACGGGGGGCGTGATCGCGCGGGGCGACACAGCCTACGCCAACCCTGTTTCGGCCTTCGACCTCGATTCCGGAGAACTCCTCTGGAAGGCTGAGGGGGAGGGGAGCGGAGCCAGCGGTGGGCCCGCTCTCAGCCCGTCGGGGGAGGTACTGTACGCGGCAACGGAGGATGAGGGCGGGGGATCATCGGTGGCCGCCTACGACGCGTCGGGTGGAGAGGAGCTCTGGCGCGCCGCGCCGGGTGACGAGCTCGTTGACCCCTCTGACCGCCTGTGGGCCAGCGGGAACGTCGTGCTCGTGCCCCTCCTCTCCGACGATATAGTGGCGCTCGACGCCGGAACCGGTGAGGAGGTGTGGCGTTACACGCCGCCGGCGCCGCGGCTCGGGAACATCACGGTAGAGGGGGGAGAGGTGTGGTTCGCCCTCCAGAACGGGGAGGTCCTCGCCCTCGATGCCGAGGGTGGTCAGATCTCCGCCCGCTCCAACGACTACAGCCTGAACCTGGGCAGCACGAGCCTGTCCCAGCGTCCCGTGTTCGTGGAAGGGACGCTGGTGCTTGGGGTCGGGACCTACGTGCTCGGTTTCCAGGCGCCTGAAGGTGAGGGCGGACCTTGAGTCGGTTGAGGAGGATCAAGGTCACGCAGCACAAGCCCGTTCGCTCCGCGGCCAAGTCGGCGGGCCGGGCGACGTTCGGGACGTTCTCCGATGCGATGAAGCGGCTGGTGGTCGACGACCTGCGGCCCGGCGTGGTGCACGTGGGCGACCTGCCGGGGCCCGCGCGGGCCCTTGCCTGGCTCGGTTTCATCCTCGTCTTTACCGGCACCGGCATGCTGTTCTTCAACGAGCCCTTGCGGGAGGCCTTCCCCCTGCTACCCATGGTAGGCGGCACGACGGGCCGAGGGGAGCTCGTTCCCTTCGTCCTCATCCCCGTTACGATCTTCATCCTCTCGGTGGCGTGGGGCTTCATGCTCGCCGGGGCCCTGCACAGCAGGCTTCTCGTCAAGCTGGCCGTGCTGCTGCTCTACCTCGTCGTGGCCAGCGTCTGGACGGCGAGCACGGTCACCGGCATCCCCGCGGCGCTGGTGTCGGTGGGTGCGTTGCTCGTGGTGCCCGTGTTCTTCTTCCTCAGGCGGAAGGCCGCGGAGGCGCCGGCGTTCGAGTTCGGCGTGCTACTCGTCCTCGTTGCGCTGACCTTCGGGGTCTCCCAGATCTACGCCATAGACGCCTGGCGCTCGAGTGGTGTCCCAGGTGTCCTCGCCAACGTGCCGACCCTGCTCTACACCTTCGACATGCTGGTCATACCGCTCATGCTCTATCTCGGGGTGGATATCGCGGAGTTCGTGCACAAGACGGCGAGCTGGACCTCTGGCCTAGCCGACATCTGGGCCGGCCGACGCGTGATGTACGCGATCCTCGCTCTGCTGCTCGGGTGGAGGCTGGTATGGGTGGTTATGGAGGCCGCCGGCAGGATCGGGAAGAGCTCTCTCGCCGACCAGGCCGCCGCCTACGCGGGGGCGCTCGTGATCCCCCTCTCCGTGGGGATGGTGTGGTGGGTGGTCAGGCGGTACGGGGGGGACCCCGTTACCGTAGAGACGTTGCTCGACGTGGCCAAAAGGGTCGCCCTACCGCTCATAGCCATCTACCTGGGGCTCCAGGGAATCGAGATCGTCGTTGTCCTGATCGGTGGTCTCCTCGGCCTTCTGCTCGTACGCGTCGGCCTCGCGGGACCGGGTGATCCCGGCGGCATACTCGCCCTGGCAGAGGGCCTGATCGGGCAGGACGCCAACTGGCAGACGCTCGTCGCCGGCGTTGCGATCGTCGCCGCCGTGTTCCTGGCGCGCAGGGGCAGGCCCACGCTGGCCCTCTACCTCGGCATAGTCGGGGCAAACGCGCTCTGGATATCCCTCACCAACCCGGGAAGGCCCTTGAGCTTCTTCGCCTGGAGCGGCCTCGAGCCCGTCGACTTCTGGTGGGTCGTGATCTTCGCCTCCGTGGCCGTGTACTGGGCCGCACGCCGCACCCTCACCGAGATCAGAGCCAGACGGCTCGTGCTGCTCGTCCTGATCACGCTCCTCATGCGTCAGACGGGGTTTATCGAGGACCCGTTCAGCCCTGTTCTTGGTTTCACAGGGGTGGGAATGATCGCGATCGGCCTGATCTGGGACGCGCTGACTATAGGATTCTGGGCCAACGAGGGCTCCAGGGGGCTGCCCCGCGCGAGCCGTATCTGGCTCTACCTCGGCTATATACTCTTCAGCATCGCGGTGCTGAACTGGGCGGTTGCCTCCCACGACATCCTCCAGGTCGACTTTTTCACCGGGCAGGCGGCCCTCGGCGGGTTCGGCATCTTCGGGAAACCCCTGATCTACGCCATCTTCGCCGTTATTCTCGCTCGCCCGGACGTGGAGGAAACCGAAGCCGACCCCGCGCGAGAGCCGGATCGGGAGGCGCAGCAGGCCACGCCCTAGGAACCCTCGGGCTTGGCACTTTCGGAAAGTGCGCGTACGCTATCGCCCGACCACACTTCGAGACCACGGAGGGAGTCTTTCATGGGAGACGACCTGGAAACCCTGAGCAAGGAGCAGTTAACCTGCCTCGCGCAGTACTTCGACGAGAGGGTTTCGTATCCACCAAAGTACAAACAATTTCGGGTTACGCTTTTGCGTCAGGCCCTCCCAGGGTTACACGCCTCGATCACTCACCTAACGCGCACCTCGTCCCCTAGGCGTCCTTCGTTGTCCTCTGGCCACCTGTCCAGCACGCGGATCGAGCGACGGAGGGTTTCTGTCCCGGTCTGCTCCGGAAAGCCGGGAGGGGAGGCGTCAGGCAGGATGATGGGCGTCGCTTATGCCTCTCCTTGGCCCGGAGGGTCGCGCGGGCGTGAGGT
>DASUPX010000108.1:0-3622 GCA_036280905.1 Rubrobacter sp.
CAGAAGACCATCCTGTTCAACCTCTGCGGACACGGCCACTTCGACTTCTCCGCCTACCAGCAGTACCTGGCCGGTGAGCTGGTCAACCTGGAACACTCGGAGGAGGAGATAGAGGCGGCCGTCGCCGGTATTCCGGGATAAATTTCCCCTCCACAAGACAACCGCAACCGCATCCCCCTGTAGAGACGGTTCGTGAACGGCCCGACGGCGATCTGTCTAGCAGAAAGGAGGCGCTCTAGCCCTCAGGCTTGCCCACGCCGAGGGTGCACCGGTTTCCGGAGAGGGGCGCCAGCTCGGAGACCCTGAACTCATCCACGAACCGGTCGAGGCGTGGGTCATCGGCGCCGTCCAGCTCTAGCTGGACCCTCCACGAGGTGGCGATTACCGGTGCATTCTGGCCCGGGTAGGGGCTGACCACGACGTAGTTCTCCTCACCGTAAGGGCGAAGGGTTTCGAGTTGCTCTTGCGGCAGGTCGGGATGGTAGGTGATCCAGACCACCCCGTGGTCCATGCTGTGTACGGCGTGCCTGTTCTGTATGGGTTCCTGGTAGAAGCCGCAGTTCTGCCACAGTGGGGCGTGATTACCGTTGGTGGGCGGCTCTCTGCTGTAATCGATGGGTCCCTCGACGGTACGGTTGGTGGTCGGCGGGTAGACCTCTATGCCTTCCGGCGGGTTCTCGGGCAGTTGCCTGGCCGGATCCGGCCCCTCGCCGTCAGCGGGCAACATGTTGGTGACCTCACGCTCGCCAACCTCGGCCCGCGCGAGCTCGGCAGCCTCGTCTGAGCCGGTTTCCGTTACAGGCCCTGCGGTGGTCTCTTCCGATCGGCCCGTGGTGCTCCGCTCCGCCGCTCCGGGAGAGTTTTCCTGTTCGCCCGAACCGGAAGAAGCGCCGTCTTCCGGTTCTGCCCCGCAGGCGGCCACGAGAAGCGTGAGCACGACCATCGTGAGGATGAGGGTTTCTCTGACTCCACCCGGCTTCGTCCCCGAATGTGGTGTGTTCTCGAAGCTCAAGAGGGACTACCTTCCTGTTCACTCTACGCAGGGGTATCTACGAATCCGAAGATACTACGAACCTTGCCGCGGTCGCTGTAATACCGTTCGGTTTTCGATACCCTCACGACATCCGCGGCGTCGGCAGACCGAGCTTTTCCGGGTGCTCCTTCTGCCGGGCTTGCTTCTGGACTCGCACCTCCCCCGAATGCTGCGTAGACCTTGCTCTCTCACTTGACGCCTCGAACGCTGTAGCAGTACCATGAGTTCATGCCTCGTCCCCCCGCCTTTATCGATCACATAATCATCCAGGTCGCCGATCTTCCACGCTCCCTGGAGTTCTACCGGGCGGCTCTGGAGCCGCTGGGGGCCGAGGTGACCGACATACCAGGACCGCCGGAGTCGTGGGGGCCCGCCGTGGTGCTGGGACCGGAAGACGCCGAGGATCTGGCGCTCATCGAGGGAGAGCCGTCCAGCCGGCTACACCTCGCCTTTGTCGCCCCGAATCACGAGGCAGTCCGAAAATTTCACGCCGCCGCCCTCGCCAGCGGGGGGCGCGACAACGGGCCGCCGGGTGTGCGCGAGCACTACAACCCTCACTACTACGCCGCCTTCGCCATCGATCCCGACGGGCATAACGTCGAAGCGCTCTTCCAGGGTCCCTAGAGCAGCGGTGACGCAGGGGCAGGCCGCGCGGTGGGTCGAAGCCTACCTCGCCGCGTGGAGGAGCAACACACCCGCTGACATAGAGTCGCTCTTCACGCCTGACGCGGTCTACTTCACTGCGCCGCACCGTACGCCGTGGCGAGGGCATCGGGAGATCGTCCGGGGGTGGCTCGACCGCGCCGACGATCAGGGCGAGTGGGACTTTCGCTACGAGGTGCTGCACGTGGCGGATGACACCGCCTACGTGCGCGGGTGGACGAGCTACGAGGAATGCGTGGTCGGCAACCTGTGGGTGGTGCGGTTCGAGGAAGAGCAGCGCTGCCGGAGCTTCACCGAGTGGTGGATGGTGGAGGACGCGTAGTCGCCGCGTCGCGTTCGCGCTACGCGATCCGTTCGAGCAACGAAGAACCACCGGACGTCTGCGAGCTCCGGTGTCCCCGCCAACCGGAGATCGGGAGAGCGGTCTCCTGTTACCCGTCTGGGCGACCGCCGACACGCTCGACGGCGCGGGCCGCGACCCGCGCACCTTGCCGCAAGGCCTCCTCGGGCGACTCTCCCGTAAGCCATGCCGCCAGGAAACCGGCGCACAGGGAGTCCCCCGCGCCCGTGGTGTCCTGTACCCGGTCGGTGGCTGCGGGGACACGCGAGCGCCGGCCATCGACGTCGGCGTAGCGGGCCCCCTCGGCGCCGAGCTTCAGGACGACGGCGGAATAGTGGTCGAGAAGGTTCTCTGTTATCTGGTCGGGATCCTCGGCCCCGGCGAGCAGCGAACCTTCTTCGAGGTTCGGGAAACACAGGTCGGCGCCGTGGGTCCAGGCCAGGAATCGGTCGGGGCCGATGTCTTCGAGCATCGGGACCGCAGAGGGGTCGACGGAGACTGTCATGCCCGCCCCGCGCGCGAGGCGTAGGGCCTCGAAAGCGGTCTCCCTGCGGCTGCCGCCGGAGAACGTGTAGCCAGGGAGGTGCAGGTGTCCTCCCCGAAAGATGGAGGTTGGTAGGTCCCCGACGGCGAGGTTCTCAGCGGCGCCACGGTCGGTGATCATGGTCCGCTCCCCCAACCCGTCGACGAGCACGAACACCTTGCCGGTGGCGGTTGAAGGGTCGCGCGCCAGGTGCGTCCTTACGCCCACCCCGCGCAGTTCTTCTTCCAGGAACCGGCCGAACGCGTCATCGCCGACCCTGCCAACGAGGTGCGTCTCGACGCCGGAGGTGGCCAGCCAGGCCGCGGCGTTGGCCCCAGACCCCCCACCCGTGGCCCGTATCGGGGTGAAGGTATCGATGCCCAACCTCAACTCCCCGTCTACCTTGGCGAACAGGTCGTAGAGCAGGTCCCCGACGATGACGACCCGCGGGTTCTCCACGCCTCAGGTTGGCCTGTCTAGCCCGGAGAGGGCCACGGCTATACGCGCCGCCAGGCGTGCGTTGCGGAGGATGATGACCCTGTTGACCCGCAGGCTCTCGCCCTTGGTCTCAGCCGCGAAGCGGTCAAGGAGAAAGGGCGTCACATCCCCTCCGCGAACGCCCCGCCTCTCCAGCTCTTCCAGGCCCGCGCGGAGGGCGCTCTCGTGCAGCTCGGGTGTGAGCTGTTCTTCTTCCGCGAGCGGGTTTGCGATGACGAGGCCGGAGTCCTGCAGGCCGACGGCGGGGAGGTTCCGGATGACCCGCGCCGCCTCCTCTTCGCTATCTACGCTCCAGCCGAGCGGGCTGCCCGAGTCGGCCAGGTAGAAACCGGGGAAGCGGAGCGTACGGAACCCCACGACAGGAACGCCGAGGGTCTCCAGGTACTCCAGGGTTGCGGGCACGTCGAGGATGGACTTGACCCCGGAGCAGACCACGCCGACGGGCGTCGCCGCGAGCGCGGCGAGGTCCGCCGAGACGTCCCAGCTCTCACGGGCCTCCCTGTGCACGCCGCCGAGGCCGCCGGTGGCGAACAGACGTATCCCCGCGAGCGCCGCGAGATGGGCC
>DASUPX010000109.1:0-2921 GCA_036280905.1 Rubrobacter sp.
AGCCCCTCCTTGCGCGATAAACCGGCTGCAAAGCAGGGTAATATGAGCGTATGGATCATGAGGAGGTGGGCTGGTACTGGGAGGGGAACGCCGAGGTGTGGACGGAGTTGGCGCGGGCCGGGTACGACCTCTACCGCGACGGCCTGAACACGCCGGCCTTCTTCGAGATGCTTCCCGAGATCGATGGCCTGTCCGGCCTCAACGTGGGTTGCGGTGAGGGGCACAACACGAGGCTGGTCGCCGGGCGGGGGGCTCGTGTTGCCGCGGTCGACGTTTCCGAGACGTTTATCCGCTACCCCAGGGAGGCTGAGGACGCGCATCCCCTCGGCATAGACTACAGGCTTGCGAGCGCCGTGGACCTGCCGTTCGGGGAGGCGAGCTTCGATTTCGCGACGGCGTTCATGAGCCTCATGGACATTCCCGAGACGGAGCGCGTGCTCTCCGAAGTGTTCCGGGTGCTCAAGCCTGGCGGTTTCTTCCAGTTCTCCATAACCCATCCATGCTTCGATACACCCCACCGCAGGAACCTGCGCGGCGAGGACGGCCGCACATACGCCATCGAGGTCGGCGAGTACTTCGCCGGTAGGGAAGGCGAGGTCGATGAGTGGACCTTCTCCGCAGCCCCGCCGGAGGCGCGTGAGGGAAAATCCCCATTCCGTATACCCATTTTCATGCGGCCCCTGAGCTCGTGGCTGAACAGGCTGATCGAGGCCGGGTTCGTTCTGGAGCGTTTCTGGGAGCCCTATCCGGAAGACGAGGCCGTCAGGAAGCATCCCGGCTTGCAGGACGCGCAGGTCGTGGCCTACTTCCTGCACGTCAGGGCCAGAAAGCCGGCCACCGCGGGAGGTTAGCCGAAGCCGGCGCCCTCCAGCGCGGGTAGCGCGCTCCTAGCGTAGCGGGCGGCGTACGCCGTCTCGGGTGGGTCTGGGACCCCGGTTGGTTCCCTGGTCTCCAGCTCTCCTGCCCCGATCTCCGCGCGGATGCGGCCCTGGGTGAGGTCTATTCGGAGGGGATCACCATCGCGGAGAAGGCCGATGACGCCGCCCATCGTGGCCTCCGGAGTAAAGAGCGAGATCCAGGTCCCCGTTGCGCTTTCGGGCGCGAGCCCATCCGTGAGCACCGGCACCCCGAGTTCGGCCTCGCGCAGGGCCAGCCCCAGACCGTCGAGCCTCAGCAGCCCCTGTCCCCCACGCGGCCCGCAACCACCCACAACGAGCATCGTGCCTCCCCCGACCCCGCCTTCGCGCACGGCCGAGACCGCCTCCTTCTCGGAGCCGAAGACGCGGCACTTCCCCGCCGCCTCCGTGACACCCTCGCGCATGCGGCAGACGGCTTCGGCCCCCGACGCCCTGGCCTTCACGAAGACGAAGTTTGCGTGCGCCTCCGGGGGAGGCGGCGCGGTCGGGAGGTTCTCCAGAAGGTTGCCCGTAACGGTGGGGACGTCGTGTAGCACGTCGCCCAGCGAGGAGAGCAGGGCGGGTACGCCGTGTTCCACGAGCCACTCTGGGGGTACCTCGGACGTCTCGGGGATGAGGACCCGGATCATCTGGTCGAACCCCGTAACACCTGCCTCGCGGGCGAGCGCCGCGAGGTGGACGAGGAGTTCGGGGCCGCCGCCGGCCGCGACCCCCGACCTGAGCGCGTTGGCCAGCGAGAAGTTGTCTACCAGCTCGCCGGAACGCGGCCCGTCGCGCTCGACCAGGGAGACGGACGTGGTCGCGGGCCCGTTGACGCCCGATACGAGGCCAAGCCCGACGAGGGCGGCGAAGAGCGGGAGGCTCGCAGGCCGCGCGCACACCGTAGGGAGGTCAAGCCGCAGGGCCGCAACTAGCATCCCGAAATACTCCTCGGGGCGTTCCGCGTGGAGCAGCAGGCCGTCTAGGTCCCTGGCCGAGCACTGGACCTCCAGGGAATCTGCCATCCACTCCCTGGCCAGGGCGACCCCGGTGCCGGGCCGGGCTGCGGGCAAACGCAAGAGCACGGGTTCGCCGCCGGCTTCGCTGACCTTGTCGGCGAGGTCCGAGGACTCGAAAAAGGGAACGCCGACGCGGGGTACGTTCAGGGCCGACCACCGGTTGCTGATGCCTGCAGCCTGATGCCCGAACCCTAGGAGCCCAGCTTCTCCATCAGCAGCTCGCGCACGCGTCCACCGTCGGCGTTGCCGCGGGTTGCCTTCATCACCTGCCCCACGAGAAAGCCGATGACCTTCTTGTCGCCGTTGCGGACACGTTCGGCTTCGTCGGGGTTGGACGAGATGGCCTCGTCCACGACACCGGAGAGCTCGTCCGAGCCGACCGAGGCGAGGCCCTCGCGCTCGACGACCTCCGATGGCGAGTCACCGGTCTCGAAGACCCTGTCGAGGGCCGTCCTGGCCGCCGAGCGGGAGACACTTCCGGCGGCGACCAGCTCGATAAGCTCCGTCATGTGTGCCGGCTCCACCTTCGAGTCGGAGATGTCCGTCGCCGTCTCGTTGAGGAGGGCCCGCAGGTCGCCGGAGACCCAGTTAGAGGCCTGTTTGGGGTCAACCTCAGCCGCGACCGCCTCGTAGAACGCCGCGAGGTCCCTGTCGGACGTCAGCACGCCGGCGTCATACTCGGAGAGGCCGTACTGCTCGACGAACCGGGCCAGCATGTGTTCGGGCAACTCGGGGAGTCGGGCTTCTATCTCCCGCACGTACGCCGGCGAGAGCTCCAGGGGGAGCAGGTCCGGCTCCGGGAAATAGCGGTAGTCGTGGGCGTACTCCTTGCTGCGGAGCTCGTGTACCTCGTCGGTCTCGGGGTCGTAGTGGAGCGTAGTCTGCTCGACGCGGCCGCCGCGATCCAGGATCTCGCGCTGCCGCTCCAGCTCCCGCGAGAGGCCCCGCTCGACGAAGCGGAAGGAGTTCATGTTCTTCAGCTCGGTCTTTGTGCCGAAAGAGCCGT
>DASUPX010000110.1:0-4156 GCA_036280905.1 Rubrobacter sp.
TGAACCCCATGCGCCCGCAAAAGCTTCTCCGCCCGGGCGAGCTTCTCCTGTTCGTGCGTGAGACAGGGCGCTAGGACGGCTGAGCGTCCTGGTCGTCTACCTCCGTAACGAGCACCACCTTGCCGGACGCTTTGCCCGAGGCCAGAAGGCCAAGGGCTTCGGCGGCCCTCTCCAGCGGCATCTGTTCGGTGACGCGGGCTTCGATCTTCCCTTCCGATAGAAGCGCGAGGACCGTCGCGAGGTCCTGTTGGAACCTTGTGGGCCAACGCTTCACGTAGTAGAACGTCGCCCTCTTGCCGTTGGGCAGTACGCTCCAGAGCATGATTCGGCCGACGATCGGTAGGTACGGCTGCAAACGATGCCCCCCGTCCCCAAGCGTGGACGCGGAACCATAAGAGACGAGCGTGCCGCCCTTCCTCAGCATCCTCCACGAACCGACGAGTCCAGATCCTCCCACGTGATCGAAAACGGCGTCCACCCCGCCGGGGGAGAGCTCACGCACCCTCTCCGTCAGGTGCTCTGTGCGGTAGTCGATCGGGATGGCCCCGAGGGCATGCACCTCCCCGTGCTTGGATGCGGAGGCGGTCCCGACCACGGTCGCACCGGCCAGCCGTGCGAGCTGCACCAACAAGGTGCCTACGCCGCCAGAAGCCCCGTGCACGACCACCGTCTGCCCCGGCCTCACCCTCGCGGCGCGGTGGACCATCTGCCAAGCCGTCACCCCGTTGGTAACCACGGCCACCGCATCAGCCGGCGGAAGACCTTCGGGCACCACCACGAGCTCTGAGGCGCCGAGCGTGACGCGGTCGGCCCACGCCCCCGTCTCCGTGAGCGCCGCCACCCGACACCCCACCAACCATCCATCAGCACCATCGCCAACTTTCTCAACCCTACCCACAAGGTCGTAGCCAGGGACGAAGGGAAACTTCGGCTGGCTGAAGTAGCGTCCCCTGAGCATCTGTACCTCGGCGAAAGAGACACCCGCAGCCTCCACCCGCACGACGGCCTCACCAGCCCGCGGGTCACTCACGCTACCACGCCGCACCACCTCGAGCGCCTCAGGCCCGCCCTTATGCTGCATCACTACCTCGGTACCCGCCGTCCCGTTACCGTTCGTCATCGCCCGAACTTCTCCCTTCTCCTCTATCCTCCGGTCCCTGCCCAACGCTTTCCGCATGCCATCACTTCCATTCCAGAATATTGTTCACATATCTATCTAAGTTAAGTAAACGTCAAAAAAAGAGGTTCACGTCTACCTCCTATCCGGTTTGCCAGGCGGCGATGTAGTCGTGGGCGGCCTGTCTAGCGAGTCTTCTGGCTTGCACCTCTCCTCCTGGCATGCGGCTTACCATGGTGAGTGCCACGAGGCCATGGACGGTGCTCCACAGCAGTGTTACCTTGCCTTCTATGTCTCCGGTCTCGTTGCCGTGCTCCTGCTGTAGCGCCTCCAGAACATTGCCGACCAGGTCTCCGATCTTCTCACCTTCACCCCGGGTCTCGGCGGCGAAGGGCGCGCCCCCCAGCCCGTACATAGCCTGGTAGAGATCTGGTGAATCGAAGGCGAAGTCCATCCAGGCGTCCGCTATCCCGAGCAAGGCCTCTTCTGGGCTCTTCGCCTTAGCTACCACCGACTCCAACATTCCCTCTTGTTCAGCGTAACCCAGACGTACCAGCTCCAGCAGGATCTCGTCCTTCGACCCGAAGTACTCGTAGATCACCGGCGGACTGTACTCGATACGTTCGGCGATCTTCCGGATCGTCACCGCCCGCCAACCCTCGCCCGCTGCGATCTCCCGCGCCGCAGACAGGATCCCACCCCTCACCTCCCGACGCTGCCTCTCCCTACGCTCCTTGATGCCCAACTCTTCGACCTTTCCGATTGATGATCGAAATCTTAACTTAGTTAGGTGAAAGCGTCAAGTGCGCGTCTATCTGTCATCCGGGGGTTCTCGGGCGTGGCGGTTCGGGAAGATTCCTGTTGCCTGTAACCTGTAGCCTTTTCAACCCCTTCCGGCAAACCGTCCTACTCGACGGATTTGCTTGAGAGGGTATCGGCGACGGCCTTTCCGCACTCTTCGGTTGTGGCCGTACCACCGAGGTCGGGGGTGCGTAGCTCCTTCTGGCCCATGGCATGTTCGATGGCGGCGACTACGGCCGCGGCTGCCTCGGGCTGGCCCACATGCTCAAGCAGCATGGAAGCGGCCCATATGGCCCCGACGGGGTTGGCTATGCCCCTGCCTGCGATATCGGGGGCTGAGCCGTGTACGGGTTCGAAGAGGGAGGGGAAGCGCTTCTCGGGGTTGATGTTGGCCGAAGGGGCGATGCCGATGGTGCCTGTGAGGGCGGGCCCGAGGTCGGAGAGGATATCGCCGAAGAGGTTGGATCCCACGACCACGTCGAAGAAATCGGGACGCAGGATGAGCTGGGCGCAGAGGTTGTCTATGTGGAACTGGTCCCAGGAGACCTGCGGGTAGGAGGTGGACATCTCCCTCACGCGCTCGTCCCAGTAGGGCATGGAGATGGAGATGCCGTTTGACTTGGTGGCCGAGGTCAGGTGCCCGGCCTCTCGTTCTGAGGCCAGTTCGAAGGCGTAGCTTAGGATACGGTCGACGCCGGTACGGGTCATGAAGGTCTCCTGGACCACGACCTCGCGTTCGGTGCCTTCGAACATCCTGCCGCCGACCTCTGAGTATTCCCCCTCGGTGTTCTCCCTGACGATGACGAAGTCGATGTCCCCGGGGTCTCGCAAGGGGGAGGTAACGCCGGGCATGAGGCGTACAGGACGCCGGTTCACGTACTGGTCGAACTGGCGTCTGAACTGTACCAGGGAACCCCAGAGGGAGATATGATCCGGGACCTTCTCGGGCCAGCCCACCGCCCCGAAGAACAACGCGTCGTAACCGCCGAGCTGCTCCTTCCACCCCGCCGGCAACATCGTGCCGTGCTCCAGGTAGTAATCGCAGCTGGCGAAGTCGAACTCGTCGAAATGAAGCCCGAAGCCGTAGGCCCGGGCCGCAGCCTCGAGGACCCGGCGGCCCTCCGGCAGCACCTCAGCACCTATGCCGTCGCCCGGGATCGAAGCGATCCGGTACCGTTCCGTCGTGGTCATCCACCCTCCTTATAGTCTCACCTAAGGCTACAGGAGAAGGCTACAGGCTACAGGTTTCAGGTCTCAGGTTTTTCTTGCTGAAGCCTGTTGCCTGACGCCTGATGCCTTGCCCTGACGTAGCGTTCCCAGGCGAGCCCGGCTTGCAGGAGGCACAGGACGACCAGGAGCACGAACACGGCTCCGTAGCCGAGGTTTGAGATGACCCATCCTGCGAGCAGGGGGAAAGCCAGGATCATGGTCTCGAACAGCAAACCGGCCAGCGGCAGCACTCGTGGCCTTACGGACTCTTCCGAGACATTTACCGCCTGGGCCTGGGCAGACGGGAGGGCCAGACCGTAGCCGAGGCCGACGGCGGCGGAAGCGAGGCCGTAGAGCACAGCGTTCGAGCCCACGAACAGGAAGGAGGCAACCGAGAGGGCCATCAGGCTGACGGCAACCGCTATCACGAGCCGCGTATCGTAGCGGGCTGCGAAGCCGGCGATCCCGAACCGCGAGATGATCACCGCCGCCGTGTAGGAGAGGTAGAAGACAGAAAAGTCCAGGTCCTGGGCCCGGGCGAAGGTGGTCTGGAAGCTGGTGAGCGTGGTAAACAGGCAGGCGAAGAGCAGGATCATGACGAGCCAGAAGGCACCCTCCGAGCGCAAGATCTCCCCCATCGAAGCCCGGAAGGAGACGACCGGTCCGGTGTCGGACCCCGGCACCGATCCACCCGCGTCGGGAGCCAGGATGCCCACCGCCAGCACGAGAACGGCCGCCAGGACGCACAGGACGGCGGCGACGAGGAAGGTGCCCCGGAAGCCGAGGCCGCCCTCGGCCAGAGAGCCCGCGACCACCGGACCGACGCCGATGCCTAGTTGCTGGGTACCGGTCAGGTAACCGAAATAGGTCGCCCGCTCCCGGTCGGTGACCATCCCGCTCATCACCATCGGCGACGCGGCGTAGACCACCGCCCAGGCCGTCCCGAGCACAAGCCCTACCCCCACCAGCGGCAGCCAGCCGTCTCTGACCAGCGCCGCCCCCGCCGCTCCCAACCCGTACGCCAGGATG
>DASUPX010000111.1:0-5661 GCA_036280905.1 Rubrobacter sp.
TATCGGCCTCGTCATCGGGAAGGTCGGCCAGCTCTGACACGGCGGCCACAAAGTCCGCCAGGCCAACGGGCACGAAGCGGGTGAGTACCGGGTTGCCCCGGTCTACCACGACGAGGTTGGTGATCTCCGAGCCAACGTCTAGCAGAAGCACAGCCCCGTCCTCCCCGAAGAAGGGATCGGGAAGGGTGGACCGGGTGAGCGAGAGCGCCTTGACGTCTACACCCTCTGGCTTCAAACCCCCAGCCCTGACAGCCGTGGTGTAGCGCGAGATCATCTCCCGCTGTGCGGCGACCACGAGGACCCTATCGAGGTCGGCGCGCTCCTCCCTGGGCCCGAGCACCACGTAGTCGAGTACGGCCTCGTCAAGCGGCATGGGGATGTGATCCTGGGCCTCGAAGCTGATGGCGCCCTGCAGATCCTCGGGCCTCATGTGCGGGAAATCTAGAAGCCTTACCACGACTTTCTGGTTGGAGACGCCGAAGGTTATGGACCTGCCCTTGAACGAGTGCGAGTCCCAGAACTCCTTTATCTCCGCCGCCAACAGGTTCTGGTCGGCGACCTCCCCCTCTACTATGATCCCGGGAGGCAGCCTGTGATACCCCACGTGCTGCAGCACGTACCCAGCACCGGTGCTCTGCAGCTGCACGGCCTTGATGGACCCGCGATCGATGTCTACCCCGATGGTCCCAGACCGACCGATGCCCCGTAAACGCCCCACGGCGCCTAGACCCTACTCCCCCACGGTGACACCAAAAAGTCCACCGCCCCGCTCATGCACCCTCCCTGGAGACGTGATGAAGCGTGTTCACCTCTGCATCGGTCGGGACGGTTGCCTTGCGCCCCACGCTGGAGTTGGGTCCAAGCACGACCCTCGCACCTATGTGCGCCCCGGCCCCAACCACCGCACCCGCCGAGACCCAGGTTCCGGCCCCCACCTCCGCGTCCCTGTCAACTACCGACCCGGGCCCCAGATAACAGTGGCTCCCCACGGTGGCATCAGGGTGGACGACGGCCCCGGCTCCGATCACACACCCACCTCCAACCACGGCCACGCCCGATAGGTAGGCGAGCGGGTGTACGGCGGTGTAGAACTGCCCCCCGAGTCCCCGCAACGAGTTGGCCACCCTGAGCCTGGACTCGTTGTCCGTGATGGCCACGACCACGTGAACCGGCTCGACGGAGAGCATGCTCTTGAGCATCTCCACGTCCCCGAGCACGGGATACCCCCTGACCTTGGCCGATAGCGCGGCGTGGGCGTCGTCATAGAACCCGAGCAGCCGGTCCCCAATCTCGCTCGCCACAAGCACGTCGAGCGCTACCCTGCCGTAACCCCCAGCCCCGACTATCACGACCCTCATGTCCTGGTCGATGCTTACTGTCTGTACCTGAACCTCGGGTTCAGGTACGTTCGTAGCTATTTCCGGCTCTCTTATCTCCCTGTCCTCCCAACGGGAATCACGCCCGACGACCAGGGCAGTTTAGCACCGTTGCTGGCATGTTGCTCTCTTACGGGCATCGTCTACAGGGCACCTTCGATCGCGCCGTGCGTGGGGAGAAAACCGGCCTCCGGTCAGCGGAACGTGCCCTCAAGAGGGCGGCCGAGAAGGAACTCGCGGGTGGGGAGGCGCCGACCGCCGGGCGCCTGTAGCTCCAGCACCTCGAGGGACCCCGATCCGCAGGACACGACCATTCGCCCGCTCTCGGCCCGGATGTGGCCCGGATGGGAAGGCGGCGTTCCCGTCCCAGCCACCCGGGAGCGCCAGATCTTGACCGGCCCGTCGACCCGGTCGTGATGGGTCCTCGCACCCACCCTCGGTGAGAGGGCTCTTACCAGGTCGTGTACCTCCGTGGCACCATGATGCCAGCCGATGATCCGCTCCTCGCCCCCCGGCTTTGAAGCATAGGTGGCATCAAGATTATCCTGTTCGACGAGGGTTAGCTCATTGGACTCGACCAGGTTCAAAACCTCTACTATAGCTTTAGCTCCAGTATTGGCGAGAAGATCCGTGAGCTCGCCGGCGTTCATCTCTGGCGGTATGCGGACGGGAACCTGGAGGGCCATCGGGCCGGTATCCAGGCCCTCGTCCATCTTCATGATGGTCACGCCGGTCTCGGACTCACCGTTCATGATGGCGCGCTCGACCGGGGCCGCGCCGCGGTATCTTGGCAGGAGTGAGGCGTGGACGTTGTAGGCATGGTATCTGGTGGCGTAGAGGGTGCTGGGGAGCAGGATCTGGCCGTAGGCGGCGACCACCAGGGCATCGAGAGAGGAGAGAGCCTCGTCCAGCTCGGAGACGCGGGCTGGCTGCTCGAGGGGCAGGTCGTGCTGGAGGGCTAGCTCGGCGACCGGTGTTTGGGTTGCTCTGCGTCCCCGCCCGCTGCGGCGGTCGGGCTGCGAGATCACAATCCCCACCTCATGGGAAGAGGAGATCAGGGCGCGCAGGATGGTCGCTGCGAAAGGCGGGGTTCCGGCGAAAGCGACCTTCAAGCGTTCTCTCAGCCCTGTTGGGCGAGCAGTTGCTCGCGCCACTCGCGCATGGCGTCCTTGCGCGACTGCCTATCCGTGCGGTCGAGGATCAGGACGCCGTCGAGGTGGTCGACCTCGTGCTGAAATACCCTGGCGAGCATGTCGCGGGCCTCCAGGCGCACGGGCTCTCCCGAGGCATCCTGGCCTGTTACGGTAACGGCGGTGGCACGTTCCACCTCGACGTTTATGCCGGGGATGGAGAGGCAGCCCTCCTGGCCCGGCTCCTTCGTCTCCGACACCTCAGATAGAACGGGGTTGACGACCACGTAATCCTCGTCCTCCACCGAGGCGACGAGAACCCGCTTGAGGCGGCCGACCTGGTTGGCGGCGAGGCCAACACCATCGTTCTCACGCATGGTGGCGAGCATCTCCTCCGTGAAGCTCGCGAGCGAGTCGTCGAACGTCTCAACCGGCGCGGCGCGGGTCTTGAGCACAGGATCCCCGAATTTTCTGATGTCGAGCGTCATTTTTCTAGACCTCCTGATCCAGTTCGACACGAACCGTGAGCCCGTGCGTTCTCGCCGCCGCTCTGGCGGCATCCGCCGCCGCGCGGGCCACCGCGGGCCGTCTGCGGGAGCGTAGCAGGACCCGCCATGCGCTACGTCCTCCGGTCCGTCCCAGGGGAACCGGGGACGACATCTCCACTTCGGGCCCCAGCGTCGGCCGCAGCCGGGATTCTACCGCACCCAGGACGGCCGATTCGGACCCGTCGAAGGTCAGCGAGGCGAAGTGTCCGAACGGGGGGTAGGCGAGGGTGCGCAGCCGCGGGAGTTCGGCAGCTGCGAACGCTTCGTAGTCGCCCCGCACTCCGGCGCGCAGGGCGTAGTGTTCGGGAAGGCGCGTCTGGACGATGAGCAGCCCACGGGCCGCCTCCCCCGCGCGAAAGAACAACCTGAACGCCCGCTCCACAGCGCCGACGTTACTCGCCCCCAGAAAGGCGTCGGCGTCTGGCAGGATCACAGCGTCCCACCCTCCGTCGAGGAGGCGGGGGGCGGTTCCGACGACCACGGGCGCGTCGGCATACTCCCTTTCGTCGGCGGTGATGAGCCCTATCTGCGTTCCGAGAGCTTCCGAGAGCTGGTCTCGCACCCGCTCAACGCCGAGCCCGGTCGGCCTGAGGCGTTCGGAGCCGCAGTTGGAGCACTCTCCCAGTTTCTCCCTGTGGCCGCAGCGCGTACACACCAGTGGCCCATTCCTCCCGTGAAGCAGGAGGGGCAATTCGCAGTTCGGGCAGAGCTTCATGGTGCCGCAGCGACTGCAGGAGACAGTCGGCGCGTAGCCCAGACGCCGCAGGACGAGTCCTGCCCTCCCTCCCCCCTCAACACACCGGCGGCAGGCTTCTATCAGGGTAGAACTGAGCGTCGCGCCGGAATCCCGCATATCTACGATGCGCACCGCGGGCCACCGTTCGGGCCGGCTCGCGGCGAGCTCGCGCAATCCCTCCCGACTGCGGACCTCCCGAGCGTAGAGCCTGAGGGAAGGTGAAGGAGAGAGGAAGAACACGGCCGCCCCGTCTACCCGGGAGCGCTCCAGCGCCACATCACGCACGTGCACCGGGAGACCCTCGTGGCCAGGCCCGGCCATGTGTGCGTCGTTCGGTTCGTCCACCACGCAGGTCGAGCCCGGGCGCGCGAGGCTAAGCAGCGCGGCCGTCCGCGTCCCCACGACCACGTCCACATTGCCGTCGCGGGCGGCCCCGTAAACGGCAGCCCGAGCACGCCCAAGCCCGCCGTGATACTCGGCGATAGTACGGCCAGCGGGCAACGCGCGGCGCAGGTGTTCCACTAGCGGCCCGATTGCCCTCACCTCCGGAACTAGTACGAGGGCCTGTCCTCCGCCGCGCAGCGTGGCTGCCACGACGGCGGCCACGGCATCCGGCTCCTCTCGTGACGTGATCCGCCACAGGAAAGCTCCGCCGTTCCTGACGGCGCCTGCCGCCGGGCGCGAGAACGGGCGGGCAGGGGCGTCGGCAGTACCCTCCGCGACCACCAGGGGGGCTGGCTCGGGGCGCCGCACCAGCCGTAACGCTCCCCTGCGGGCCAGCTCCCGCAACGCGGTGCGGCTTGCACCGGTCTTCCCGAGGAGCACAGAGGTCGGGCTGGCCCCGCCCACATCTTTCAAGGCTACGAACAGGTCCCGCTGGCGGGGGGCACGTGACAGGTCCGGGTCGGCGGCGGCCCGGACCACCGCCCACTCTACCGCCCTGGGTTGCAGAGCAGACGGCGACAGCACGATGCGTCCGCTCGCCTCCTCCCGGCGCAGCCCGTCGGGGCCCAGAACGCGCTTGAGCGTGGTACGCGTCACGGTGCTGCCGGGCTCCCAAGGCTGGTCCTGGATCGGGCGTAGCACGAGATAGCGCCCGGCGTCGATGCCGGGCGGCAGGGCGGCCCTCAGGACTGTCGGGAGCGGGACGGCGGCTGTGTCGCAGATGGCGAGGCACAGCCTCAGGAGGTCGGGACCCGGTGAGAGGTCTGGTACCACCGAAAGCACGTCCTCACGGGCGCGGTCTTCCTCCCCCTCGAAGCCGACCACGATGCCAAGGCGCTGCCGTCCGGAGAGTGGTGCGACGACCGCGGAGCCCAACCCTATCTCGGCCCTGTAGCGTTTCGGTATACGGTAGCTCAGGGGCGGAAGCGCGTGCGTTGGTATGAGCAGGCTAACCCGCACCGCTTGCAGTCGGCGGGGGATATCTCGAGTCTTCTGGCCAGGGCCTGCCGGCAACTACAGGCCGGCGGCGCGGCGAAGATCGTCGGCCCGCGCGGTCTCCTCCCAGGAGAAGCCTGGCTCGCGGCGTCCGAAATGGCCGTAGGCCGCGGTGCGCGCGAAGATGGGCCCGCGCAGGCCAAGGTCGCGAATAATGGCGCCAGGTCTCAGGTCGAAGTGTTCCTGGACCAGCGCGCCCAGGGTTGCCGGGTCCACCCTTGCCGTACCGAAAGTCTCGACCATCACGCTAACGGGGCGGGCCACGCCTATAGCGTAGGCCACCTGGACCAGGCACCTCCCGGCCAGCCCGGCCGCAACGAGGTTCTTCGCCACCCATCTTGCCGCGTAGGACGCCGAGCGATCCACCTTCGTCGCATCCTTGCCGGAGAAAGCGCCGCCCCCGTGCGGGGCCGACCCCCCGTAGGTGTCCA
>DASUPX010000112.1:0-5238 GCA_036280905.1 Rubrobacter sp.
CCCGACGTGGACCTTGCGCTTCTGCACCTCGGCGGAACGAAAGTGCTTGGCATAGTGGTGACCATGGATGCGGAGCAAGGCCTGGAGGCCATGAGGCTAATAGACGCCAGAACCACGCTCCCCATCCATTACAACGACTACGAAGCCTTCGAATCACCGCTGGAGGACTTCCAGCAAGCCGTAAAGGAAGCCGACCTCGAAGACCAGGTCCACTACCTGGCCCACGGCGACACCTACGAATTCGAAACGAAGAGCGCACCAGCCAAAGATTGATTCGAGAAACACACCAACATCACGGTCAACCCCAACCCTTGTAGGGACGGGTTTCGAACCTGCCCAGAACCGTAACGCCCGGCCTGACCGAACTGCGTCATGATATGTTCGGCCCGTTGGTGACACAACTCGTGCGTGAGCCCGACTGGAGCGCCTCACCTTCTGAGAACGCGCCGCCCACGTCTAGAGCAGCCGTGAGCCGGTTCAGACAGCTCTGGTAATCACGGGCCCTCGCGGGGCATTCGGTCTGGCAAGCTAGGCTGGGATGCTCAGCACGATCTTGCCCATACCGCTACCCTCTTCCATGAGATGGAGAGATTGGGCGATGTCCTCTAGCGAAAAGGTTTCGTTTACCTTCGGGCGTAATCCATGCTCGGCGTAGAAGTCGAGCATAGCCCCGAACTCTTCCGGCGTGCCCATGGCGGTCCCGAGGACGTCGAGATGCTTGAGGGCCACGCGGATGGTCATCATCTTCGGCGTCGGGCCGGCGGTCGCGCCGAACACGACGATGCGGCCTCCCGGTCTGGCGAGCGAGACTAGGGAGTTGAAGGCGTCGCCGCCGACGTGATCGACCGAAAGGTCTACGCTCCCCGACATGCTCTTGAGCTCTCTGGACCAGTTCTCCGAGTTGTAGTTGACGCCACCCTCCGCGCCCAGTTCCTTCGCCTCTTCGATCTTCTCGTCGCTACCAGAGGTGACGAAGACGCGCGCGCCCATCGAGCTGGCGATCTGAACCACAAACGTGGCCACCCCGCCCCCGACGCCTGGCACGAGCACGGTCTCACCTTCGGTAACCCCACCACGTGTAACGAGCGCCCTGTAGGCCGTTAGCGCGGCGAGCGGCAACGCCGCGGCCTCCTCGTGCGACAGGTGGGAAGGTTTGGGAAAGACGTGATCGGAGGGCACCTTGATGAACTGGGCGAACGTGCCATCGTCGGGAAGACCGAGGATCCTGTACTCCTTGCCCGGCACCCGCGGGTTGTCTCCCCAGTAAAGCGCCGGGTTCACGACGACCTCGGTACCTTCGCCGGGACCGTCTGCGCCATCGCCCCTGGCGACTACCTCCCCCGACCCGTCAGAGCCGGGTATGCCCGGCAGGATATCCGGCGTTACACCAGGGTACTGTCCCCTGGTCGCGAAGAGATCCCGCCTGTTCAAAGCCGCCGCCCGCAGCCGGACAACGGTCTCACCCGGACCGGGCTCCGGATCTGGCACCTCCTCGTAGACCAGCTCGTCGGGACCTTCCAGCGTGTGCAATTGAACGGCTTTCATTTGCTCTCCCTTCGGTCGAGCGCTTTTAGCTTTCAGCTATCAGCTTCTTGGTTCTTACCGTAACTTTCGTGTACCTAAAGCACGGACCACCGTATGACGCCTTATTTGTACCCAGGTGGCGCCCATCGAATCTCTGGCTGACCGCTGAAAGCTAAAAGCTGATAGCTACACGAACGCGCTTATCCCCGTGATGTCACGCCCCACTATGAGCGACTGAATGGTATCCGTCCCCTCATAGGTGTACACGATCTCCATGTCGGAGAGGTGCCGTGCGACGTGGTACTCGAGGAGTACACCGTTGCCGCCCATGATGTCTCGGGCGTCGGAGCAGACCTGCTTGGCCTTGCGGGCGTTGTTCATCTTGGCGAGCGAGGCCATGGGACCGGTCATCTTGCCCTGCTCCTGCAGCTGGGCAAGGCGGAAGCACATGAGCTGCATGTTGGTGATCTCGGCCAGCATGCCGGAGAGCTTGTTCTGGATGAGCTGGAAGCTGGCGATTGGCTTGCCGAACTGCACCCGCTCCTGCGAGTATTGCAGCGCCGCCTCGTAGGCGGCTATGGCATGCCCTATGGCCTCCCAGGCCACGCCGCTACGGGTGGCGGTAAGTACCTTGTTCGTGTCCTTGAAGGAGTTGGCGCCCCTCAGACGGTTCTCGTCTGGAACTCGGACGTCCTCCAGATAGATGTCCGGCTGCCACACGGCCCGCTTGCCCATCTTGCCCGTTATGAGCTCTGTCGAGTAACCGGGATGGTGGTCGCCGTTCTCGTCTCTCTCGAGAACGAAGGCTTTGACCTGGCCGTCTTCCACGTCGCGGGCCCAGATGATGACGAGGTCGGCGAAGGTGGCGTTGCCGATCCAACGCTTCTTGCCGTTTATGACCCACTCGTCCCCGTCTCGCCGGGCCGTGGTCTCCAGCATGACCGAATCAGATCCGTGGTCCGGCTCCGTCAGGCCCCAGGCCCCGATCTTCTCCATCCTCGCCATGTCGGGTAGCCACCGCTGCTTCTGCTCCTCGGAGCCGCAGATGGCCACGGTCCCCATGGCAAGCCCGGAATGGACCCCGAAGAACGTGTTCAGGCTCCCGTCCCCCCGCGCCATCTCGATGGCACACAAACCCGCCGCGACCTGGCTCATGCCGGGACAGCCGTACTCCTCGATGGTGGCGCCGGCGATGTTCAACTCGGCAACCTTCGGCACGAGCTCGAACGGAAACTCGGCCCTCTCCCAGTAGCCGCTTATGATGGGTATGACCTCGGCGTCGGCGAAGGCCCTAACCCGGTCCCGGATCTCCCGCTCCTCATCCGTGTACAACTCGTCGAGCAGGTAGTAGTCGGTACCTAACGAATTCGTGACGTCGGCGATCACTCGCTCCTCCTTCTCTCGGACCTCCCCAAACCCCAACTCTACAGGGGCCCGGATGGTTACGTGAACTTATTATCCGTGTTATTATCAATTTTGACAAGTTTTTCGATGAAGGGGCAGGTCGAGGGTCGTTGGCTGAGCCGGTAGGGGAGAGAGTGGAGAGGGCGACGCCGAAGGACATTTTTCTGAGCGAGGTCAAGACGCGGGACGTATTTCCGTTGCTCGTCTTGCACATCGTCAGGGAGGAGCCTGCTTACGGCAACAGCATCATGACGAGGATACGGGAGATAAGCGCAGGGGCGATGAGCGTCTCTCCCAACACCATCTATCCCTTGCTCCGGAGGCTGGAGGAGAAGGGGTATGTGGAGGGGGAGTGGGAGCGGCCTGACACGAGGAGCCGGCGCTTCTACAAGATAACGCCTGCCGGGGAGACGAAGTACGCGGAGATCAAGGACAGATTCGAGGGCCACCTGTTGCGGGTAAGAGAGGCTATCGAGGCCCTGCGTCGGGAGATTTACGGATAGGAGTGGGGGTATCTATGTCGCACGGGATCAGGAAGGTCGCAGTACTGGGGGCTGGCACGATGGGCGCGGCCATCGCCGCCCACTGCGCCAACGCGGGGCTGGAGGTGGACCTGCTCGATATAGCCCCCGATGACGACGACAACGATGCCGTCGTTGAGGCTGGCTTCGAGAGGATGAAGAACGCCAGGCCGGCGGCTCTCATGGCCGAGGAGGTTGCGGGCAGGATCAGGACCGGCAACTTCCAGGACCACTTCGACCGCGTCGGCGAGGCCGACTGGGTGCTCGAGGCAATCATCGAGAAGCTCGAGCCAAAGCGCGAGTTGATGCGGCGCCTCGAGGAGACGGCAAAAGATGACGCCATCATCTCGACCAACACCTCGGGCATACCGCTGCACGAGATCTCCGAGGAGCGGTCCGAGAGTTTCAAGCGGCGTTTCGTCGGCACCCACTTCTTCAACCCGCCGCGGTATTTGAAGCTTATGGAGATCATACCCACGGAGGATACGGACCCCGAGATCGTCGAGGCCGTAAGGAACTTCGGGGAGCGGGTGCTCGGCAAGGGCGGCGTCATCGCCAAGGACACCCCCAACTTCATCGGGAACAGGATCGGGACTTTCGCCGGCATGCAGTCAGCCCGCTACGCCTTCGACAACGGCTACGGCATCGAGGAGATAGACGCCATAACGGGACCCCTGATCGGGCATCCCAAGACCGCCACGTTTCGCCTCAACGACCAGGTCGGCCTGGACATCGCCGTGGGCGTCGCCGAGAACCTCTACGAGGCCGTCCCCGAGGATGAGTCGCGCGAGGAACTGAAGCCGCCCGAGAAGCTGCAGGAGATGCTGCAGAAGGACCTGCTCGGCAACAAGAGCGGCGCGGGCTTCTACAAGCGGGACAAGCGTGAGGGCAAGACCGTCTTCGACGTGCTCGACCTCGAAACCTTCGAGCACCATCCTGCCGAGAACCCCGAGATCCCAATCGCCGAGGAGGCGCAGAAGCAGGGCGACCTCGCCGCCAGGCTCAAGTTCCTGGTAGACAAAGCGGATGAAGACAGGCATGCCCGCTTCATAAGGGACACGTTGCTGCCGTACATGGCGTACGCGTCGCGGCGGGTACCGGAGATCTCCGACACCCTAGAAGACGTGGATCACGCCATGGAGTGGGGCTTCGCCCACCAGACCGGACCGTTCAGGACCTGGGATCTGCTGGGTGTGCGCGAGACTGTCGAGAACATGAAGGCACAGGACATCGCGGTCGGCGGCTGGGTCGAGGATATGCTCGAAGCCGGCAACGAGAGCTTCTACAAGACGGAGGACGGAACCGAGCTGCAGTTCAGCCCGGTCGAACGGGAGTACGTACCCGTCCGCGAGGACCCGATGTACGTCTCCCTCGACCGGCTGCGGGACGAGGGCAAAGAGCTTGACCGGAACGACTCGGCCAGCCTGCTCGACCTCGGGGACGGCGTTCTCTGCCTGGAGTTCCACTCCAAGGGTAACTCCATAGACGCCGACATCGTCGAGATGGGCAACAGGGCGCTCGCGGCGCTCGATCGCGACGACGTGGTCGGCCTGGTCATTGGAAACGAGGGGCGCAACTTCTCCGTAGGTGCCAACCTCGGCGAGATGGCGCATGCCGTCCAGAACGGGAACCTGGAGGCCGTAGGCGAGAGCGTCGATGCGCTCCAGAACCTCCTCATGGCCTTCCGCTTCGCTCCCAAACCCATCGTAGCGGCCCCGCATGGTCAGACGCTCGGCGGTGGCCTCGAGGTCTGCCTCCACTCCGACAGGATCGTCGCGGCGGGCGAGAC
>DASUPX010000113.1:0-6264 GCA_036280905.1 Rubrobacter sp.
ACCACCGACACCCTTCTGGCGGCGAAGGCCGCCCACCGGCTTGCCCAACAGCGCTACCCGACTCTAGAACGCAGGCGCAGACAGACCCCGTGGGTGGCGGCGGGATCGAGCTCCCGCGAAACCCCCGGCTCCCCGACGGCCAGCTCAGCGGCAGAAGGCCCCCGCTCGTCTTCGTCCCTGGCGTCAACGGGGCGCAGCGTGCAGGATCCCAGCCGTACGGGGGGTGCCGCATCAGCCAGCGCGGCGAGCGCGTTCTCCGCGCTCGCCTCGTCAGGTGTGGAGATTTCAAGTTGGGACACGCCGGTCGCACCGTTAGGGTGGTCTGTTCCGGGGCCGCCAGGCGCCCGCAGTTCGCGGGGGGTGAGGTCCTCGATCAGGAAAGGGAGGATCCTGCCCTCCTGATGTATTCTGGCGCTGCGCCAGCGTATGTTCGTGCCGTCTGGCAGCCGGCGTCCGCCGGCTTCGGGGCCATCTACCCCGAACCCCAGGAACGCCAGCCTCTCTGCGTCGGCGTCGAGGTCGTCTGAGGCCGCGCAGTAATCGATCAGGCCCTCCCTGGGATAGAACTTCCGCCAGCCCCAGACGTTGTCCATGGCATCTTCGGGATCGAGGAAGGAGACGAGCTCGAGGTAGGTTCCGTCCTTGAAAAGCACGAGCGCGTTGCGCGTCAGCCCGTCGGCGTGCTCGCCGCCGGGCGTCACGTTGAAGCCGGCGCGCCCGTAATCAGCCGAGGCTAGCTCCAGATCGCGGACGAGGATCACCAGATGGTCGAGCCGGGTCAGCACGGCATGCCGGGTGCTAGGACCCCGGCTTCAGGGGCCCGTCCGGGTTGCCGGGATCGGACGACGATCCGCCCTTGCCGTGGCCGGGGCGCTGATCCTCCCACCGCTCCAGGGTGCGGCCCGGGAGATACACGATGAGGAGCCACAGCACGGCGACCACCGCGAACCCCAGCAAGACAAGCAAGAACTGCCAGATCTCCGGCCCCAAGAATACTCATCTCCCTCGTCCTACGGTGTTTGTACGGGTTACGGGTACATTATCGTACACGACGGCTGCTTACGTCGTGAATGCTTTGCCCTGGTCTCTCTACCCGGCATCGTTTCGGCTCAACGCTCCCAGAAGGGCGGGTCGAAGACCCTCGGAACCCAGACCCCGGTGTACTCGGGCCAGAGCAGCGTGTAGTGGTTGGCGCCCCGGACAAGCATCTCTTCGCGGATGTCGAGGGACCCGACCATAACGTCGCGGGCCTGGTCCGACACGAGCGGGTCGCTGCCGGGGAAGAAGCCCTGCTCGGCCCTGACGAGCGCCACCGGGCAGGCCACATCCCGCATCTCCCCGGCGGTAGGACCGGTGGAGGCAACCGAGGGGGAGTCCTCTTCAGCCGCCACGCGGGAGGCCTTGGGATTGTAGCCGCCATCGACCCGTTCGAGGTCGTAGAGGTAGTAGTCGGCGAGGTCGGGCGGCAGGTCTTCCATGGTCAGGCCCCTGTCGGGGAACCAGAAATCGAGGTAGGCCGCGGGGCTATCGAAGACCATATCGAGGCGCCGGAAGGCCCTGGCGAGCCCCTCCTCTATAGCCCTTGCTTCCTGCTTCTCCTCCCCGGTCATCTCACCCGGCGAGCTCTCGACGCGGGGCCAGCCGCCGTCGAGCAGGACGAGGGCCCGCACGCGCTCGGGTGAGGCGAGCGCGGCCCGCAGGGCTACGAAGGCGCCCATGGAATGCCCCACGAGGACGGCGTCCTCCAGACCGAGGTGGTCCAGGACGCGGATCACGTCGGCGGCGTGCGTCGCCAGGCCGTAGCCCGACTCGGGCTTGTCGGAGTCGCCACGGCCACGCAGGTCGACGCCGACGAGGCCGTGGGACGGCCCGAGGTGGCGGGCCGTCGCGTTGAAGGCCCTGTGCTGGGCCGTGATGCCGTGGAGGCATACGAGGGGGTCACCGCCCTCTCCGGCGCGGCCGATCGAGATCTCCACCTCGCCGGGGACACGCTCGCTCTTCCAGAGGTTCTTATCCATGGGCCGCGATTATACGCCAGGGCATTCGGAGAAGCCGGTGGTGGTAATCTACCTTCATGGACTACTACGAGAACGTGCTGGGGGCTGTCGGCAACACACCGCTCGTCAGGCTCCGGAAGATCGAGCACGACGAAGGCCTGGCGGCCACCGTCCTAGCCAAGCTCGAGTACATGAACCCGGCCGGGTCGGTGAAAGACAGGCCGGCCATCAAGATGCTGGAGGTGGCCGAGAGGGAGGGTCTCCTGAAACCGGGCGGGACCGTGGTCGAGCCCACGAGCGGCAACACGGGCGCCGGCCTGGCCCTGGCCGCCGCGGTCAGGGGCTACAGGTGCATCTGCGTGATGCCGGACAAGGTGAGCCAGGAGAAGCGGGACCTCCTCCGGGCCATGGGCGCCGAGGTCGTCGTAACGCCTACGACCCCGCCAGAGGATCCCGAGGGCTACTACGCCGTCGCCGAGAGGCTGGCGGAGGAGATCCCCGGCGGCTTCAAGCCGGGCCAGTACGAGAACCCGTCCAACCCCCTTGCCCACTACGAGACGACGGGACCCGAGCTCTGGCGGCAGACCGACGGCCTCATAACCCACTTCGTCGCCGGGATGGGCACCTGCGGGACCATCACGGGCACGGGCCGGTACCTGAAGGAGCAGAACCCGGACGTGAGGGTCGTGGGGGTCGACCCCGAGGGGTCCATCTTCTCCGACCCTGGCAACATCCACCAGTACGCCGTGGAGGGCGTCGGGGAGGACTTCTACCCGGGAAACCACGACGCGTCCGTGGTCGACGAGGTGATCCAGGTCGACGACCGCGAATCGTTTCTGATGACCAGACGCCTGATGTCCGAGGAGGGACTCTTCGTCGGCGGCTCGTGCGGGATGGCGGCGGTCGGGGCGGTCAGGGCCGCGAAGGACCTGCCCGAGAGCGCCGTGCTCGTCGTGCTGCTGCCCGACACGGGGCGTAACTACGTCTCCAAGGTCTTCGACGACGACTGGATGCTCGTTAATTCCGGCGCCTCGCGGGAAGACCTGGGCAAACCCTACCGCGTCTTCGGGGAGGAATCTTGAAGCATTCCGAGAGCGGGTTCTCAACCCGCGCCATACACGCCGGCCAGGAGCCAGACCCGGCCACCGGCGCCACCATCGTCCCCATCTACCAGACCTCCACCTACACGCAGGAGGCACCAGGACAGAACAAGGGCTACGAGTACAGCAGGTCGGGCAACCCGACGCGCGCTGCCCTCGAGGAATGCGTCGCCGCCCTCGAAGGGGCCGAACACGGGCTCGCCTTCGCCTCGGGGCTGGCGGCAACGACCGCGGTGATGAGCCTTCTCTCGCCAGGCGACCACATCGTCGCCGGGGACGACCTCTACGGCGGGACGTACCGGCTCTTCGGCAAAGTGCTCTCCGAGTCCGGCGGGCTGGACTTCACGTACGCCGACACCACGGACCCTGCCTCCGTCGAGGAGGCGTTAAGGCCGGAGACGAAGATGCTCTGGATCGAGACGCCGACCAACCCGATGCTGACGCTCTCGGACATAGCCGGGCTCTCGGAGATGGCCCACGAACGGGGCGCGGTCGTGGCCGTCGACAACACGTTCGCCTCGCCCTACTTCCAGAACCCGCTCGCGCTTGGGGCCGAGATAGTGGTCCATTCCACGACCAAGTACATGGGCGGACACTCCGACGTGATCGGTGGGGCCGTGGCGACCTCCAACGAGAAGTTCTACGAGGAGATCAAGTTCTACCAGAACGCCGCCGGCGCGGTGCCTGGCGCGTTCGACGCCTGGATCGTGCTGCGCGGCCTCAAGACCCTCGCCGTCCGCATGCGCCAGCACGAGGAGAATGCCCTGGCCGTGGCACGATTCCTGCAAGACCACCCGCAGGTCGAGACCGTGAACTACCCGGGCCTGCCGAGCCACCCGCAGCACGAGCTGGCCAAAAAACAGATGAGCGGCTTCTCCGGCATGGTCTCCTTCACGCTGAAAGGCGGCACCGAGGCTGCCTACGCTGCGGTGCAGAAGACGCGGGTCTTCCACTTTGCCGAGAGCCTCGGCGGGGTCGAGTCCCTCATAACCCACCCGGCCTCCATGACCCACGCCGCGATCCCCAGAGAGCAGCGCGAGGCCAGGGGCGTCACAGACGGCCTGCTCAGGCTCTCCGTCGGCATCGAGGACGCCCGGGATCTCGTCTCCGACCTCGAGCAGGCCATAAGCGCCGGCTAGACTTGCATGTCGAGTACAAGACCCCGGCGGGCAAGCTCGTCGTGGTGGACTTCGGGGTCGAGGATGGCAACATGTCGAACGTCGTGGTAAGCGGCGACTTCTTTCTCGAACCGCCCGAGGCGCTCGCCGACATCGTCCGGGCGCTGGAGGGCGCCCCGGCTGACCTCGGCGGGGAGGGTCTGGCCGGTCGAATCAGGGAGACCCGGGATGAGGGCGTGGAGATGGTCGGCTTCTCCGCGAACAGATACTGGGACGCATGTCGCGAGCTTCGCGGAGCAGGCCGGCGGCAGCCTGGCACAGGACGCCATCACGACCGAAGAGCTCGCAGAACCCGAGGACCTCGTGCGCAACACCTGCGGAACGGAGGCCTGGATCTACTCGATTCCTTGAAGCTTTCAGCGGTCAGCTTTCAGCAAGAACAAGTAGTTGAAAGCTAATAGGTAGAAGCTGACCGCCCTAACTGGCGAGGGCCTCCCCGTGACGGTTGTGATAGTCGTCGCGCCAGGCGATTAGCTCTCGGAGGGGCTCCAGGTCGTAGTCGGGGCCGCCGACGCCGTAGATCAGGTGCGTTATGCCCCTTTCGGCGTATTCGTCGGCGTCCTTGATGTTCTGTGGTCTTACGGTTATGGAGCGTTCGATCTCTTTCGGATCCCTTCCCACCTCCTGGCACCAGCCATCGAGGATTCCGCTCTTGCGGGCGGCCTGCTCGGGGTCCCCGAAGCCGTTCCAGATGTGGGCGTGCTCGGCGACGATGCGGAGGGTGACCTTCTCACCCCCACCCCCGATTAGGATTGGGATCTCCCTCGTAGGTGGCGGGTTTAGCTTTCGGAAGCGCTCCTCTATAACGGGCATCGCGGCGTCGAGGTCGCGCAGCCTGCCGCCCGCCGTCTTGAAGTCGTAGCCGTACTCGTCGTAGTCCCTCTCGAACCAGCCAGAGCCGATACCGAGGATGAGGCGTCCGCCCGAGATATGGTCCACCGTCCTGGCCATGTCGGCGAGCAGGTTCGCGTTCCTGTAGGAGTTGCAGGTTACGAGCGCCCCGAACTCCACCCGCTCGGTGACCTCGGCCATCGCGGCCAGCAGCGTCCAGCACTCGAAGTGCTCCCCATCGGGTTCCCCGTATAGAGGATAGAAGTGGTCCCAGTTGTAGAGCGTATCGGCCCCCATCTCCTCGACCCTGAGCCACGCGTCGCGCATCTGCGCGTAGCTTGCCTGCTGCGGATGAACCTGAGCCCCGACCCTTATCTTCATGATCGTCCTCCCGTGTTGGTCAGCCGCAAGATTATGCCATGCGTCCTGCGGGAAGAAGTTAGTAAGGTATCGCGATCTCGACGGAGAACGGGAGGTTGGCACATGTTCGACGGTCTCATGCCAGCGATGGTGACGCCCTTCGACGAACAGGGCGATCTGGATCTCGGGGCGACTGAGGCGGTGATCGAACGTTTCGTTGCAGCCGGGGTCAGCGGTATCTCGCCGCTAGGCAGTACGGGTGAGGCAACCCACCTGACCTTCGAGGAACGGAAGCGCTTCGCCGAAGAGGTCGTGAGAATCACCGCAGGGCGCGTGCCACTCGTGGTTGGCATCGGATCCAGCGGAACCGCGGAGGCGGTCGAGCTGGCCCGTCACGCCGAGGGCGCCGGTGCCGACGCGGTTCTGGCCGTCTCGCCTTTCTACTGGAAGGTGGGGGAGGCCGCCCTCTTCAACCACTTCGCGACCGTGGCAAACTCCGTGGAGATCCCGGTGCTGCTCTACAACATCCCCATGCTTACCGGCATAGACCTCTCCCCAGCACTGACCGGCCGGTTGGCCGAGGAATGTGAGAACGTCGTCGGGGTAAAAGACACCGTAACCGTCTACGGCCATACAGTATCAGTCGTGCAGGAGGTGAAGGCCGAGAGGCCGGACTTCACCGTTCTCTCGGGATGGGAGGATCTCATCTTCCCATCCCTGGTCGCCGGGGCGGATGGCTCGATCTGCGCCTTCGCCAACGTGGCCCCCGACCTGTTCGTGAACCTGGTGGCGTCGACG
>DASUPX010000114.1:0-4329 GCA_036280905.1 Rubrobacter sp.
ACGACATAGACGACCTGGTGGACGGTGCCACAAAACAACAACGTTTGCTGGTCGGCTCCCCGAGAGAGACCTCGGAAGAAGACCTCGCGAACATCCTGCGCGAGTCGATGGAGAACTGGTGATGGAGACTTCAGCGGTCAGCTATCAGCCTTCAGCCAGTCAATGGCAGGCGAGGCGTTACAGGGCCAACGCGGCAAAACCCACCTGACCAGCGTTGGAGTCAGGGCACACGTCGAGCGAGAAAAGCTGAAAGCTAATTGCTGAAAGCTGATAGCGTTCGACCGAAGGGAGAACAAATGGACGAGTTGCGTCTTTACTTTTTCGAATGTGGCAGCCTCAAGACCCAGGTGCAGTTCATCAAGATGAACCAGGGGCTTGGTGACCCTTACGAGATACCGGTTCCCTTTTTCCTGATAACCCATCCAAGGGGCAACGTGCTCTACGATGGGGGCAACGCCCTGGAAGTCGCGCGGGACGCCCGCGGGCACTGGGCGGACGTCGTCGACGCCTACGATCCCGTGATGGACGAGGACGATTTCGTCGTTAGCCAGCTCGAGCGGATGGACGTGGATCCGGCCTCCGTACGCTACGTCATACAGTCGCACTTGCACCTGGACCACTCCGGGGCCATAGGTCACTTCCCGAACGCCGAATACGTAGTCCAGCGCCGGGAGCTCGAGTACGCCTTCACCCCCGATTGGTTCCAGAAGCCTGCCTACATCCGAAAGGATTTTGACAGGGACGTCAGATGGCTGTTCCTGGACGGCGAGCACGACGACGGCTATGACGTGTTCGGCGACGGCACCATAAGGACCCTCTTCACGCCGGGCCACGCGCCGGGCCACACCTCGGTGATCGTGGACCTGCCTGGTGAGGGGAAGATGATGCTCACCGCGGATGCCTGCTACACCATGGACCACTACAACGAGACCGCGCTGCCGGGCCTGATCCACTCCGCGGCGGACGTGGCAGACTCTACCCGCAAGGTGCGTCGCATCGTCGAAGGCCATGGCGCCACCCTGGTCACGGGCCACGACCCCGAAGAGTGGCCCAGATTCAAGAAGGCCCCAGACTACTACGAGTGACGGGACGGCGCCTCCGGCGCGCACCCGGTCTGACGACACGCTTGCGCACCGCGCGTGCCATACGGCACAATACTTTTCATCGTTCGCGTGGCGAAGGAGGCTGAGGATGGAGCGAACCGTTTCCGTGTCTTGGGCGCTCTTCGCGCTGCTGTGCGTCGGCCTGGTTCTCCTGATGGCGCCGGCCTGGGCCCAGGAGGGAGGGATACCGCCAGGCACAGCCGCCAGGGGGGTGGATACCGAAAACAACAACAGACCGCCGGACGTGGTCGTGGTCGCGGCCAGCGGTTGCACGGTTGCGGCCGGGGCGTCCATAACCATCGAGGACGGCGACGGGACCCGGGCCATCTTCACCGACGGGGACAGGGGGATCACGATCCTATCCCAGGACGGCCACCCGAGAATAGAGGGTCCTCCCGGCGACTTTGTCGGCGACCACGCGAGGTTTCCTGGTCCCGAAAGTTCTTTCGACACGGATGGCGACTATTCGGTCGTGTCCTCGACGGGCGTTACGGGTTGCAGGGGTAGCGTGGCACCGGTAGACGACCAGTATGACCCTGGGGACGTCGATGACCCAGGCGACACGGTCCCCAATACGTCTTCGAGGACAGGGATGCCGGATACGGGTGGCCCACCCTACCTGGCCCTCGGCGCCCTCCTCTTTCTGGGCTCGGCCCTTCTCGTGGGCCGCGGCGTCTTGAGGTCGTAGCGGGTGGGTGAGGATGCCCGCGGGAATTGGCCTCGGACGGCGGCTATCGTCGGGGCCGGGACCATGGGGCTTGGCGTCGCCGAGTGCTTTGCGGCGGCGGGCGTCGGTGTGGTTCTCACGGACGCGACCCCGGATCTCACCCGTCAGGCGAGGCACCGGCTAACCGAGCGGGCGAGGGGCCACGCCGAGGCCGGCCTGCTCTCGGAGGAGGCGGCAGCAAGGGTCGAGGCCGTGGAGACCGCAGACGACGTGGCTGCTGCCGTGGATGGGGCCGAGCTCGTCTTCGAGGCCATACCTGAAGACATCGGGTTGAAAGAGGAGATCCTGACTTCCTGCTCGGAAGTGGCGCCTGATGCCGTCATCGTCTCGAACACATCTTCGCTGCCGATAAACGACCTGTCGGCATTCGTCGACCGCCCGGGACGATTTTGCGGCACGCACTGGTTCAACCCGCCGGAGTGGACGCCCGGCGTCGAGGTCATACCCGCAGAAGTGACCGAGGATAGGGTTGTGGACCGGCTGGTCGGGTTCTTGCGGTCCATCGGGAAGCGCCCCACCGTCGTCGGCGACGGGCCCGGCTTCGTCGCCAACCGCATTCAGAACGCGCTGTTTCTGGAGGCGGTGCGCTGTGTGGAGGAGGGTCTCGCCTCACCGCAGGAGGTAGACGAGGTGGTGCGTAGTTGCTTCGGCTTCAGGCTGCCGTTCTTCGGACCGTTTCAGGTCGCCGACATGGCCGGCCTCGACGTGTACGAGAACGTGCTCGACGTGCTCGGGGAGGGCCTCGGCGAACGCTTCGCGGCCCCCGACTCGCTGCGGGACCTCGTCCGAAAAGGCCGCACGGGCACCAAGAGCGGGGCCGGCTTTCTCGAGTACACCGACGAGGAGCGGGAGCGGCTGCTCCTGGAGCGCGACAGGCGCTACGCCGCGCTAGGCGAGCTCTTGAAGCACCATCCGCCCGTCGACGCGGGATCTGAACCATGATCGGGTCGAGCGTCCTGATAGTTGGGGCCGGTGCCATAGGCGGCGTGGTGGCCGCGAAGATGGCGGGCGGCGTCAGGCGCGTAACCCTACTCGACGCCAACGAAGACCACGTCGCGAAGTTGCGCGACCCCGGTCTACTCCTCGACGACCTGGGGGAGAAGAGCCGCGTCCGGCTCGACGCCCACGCCGACCCGCGCGACCTCGGGGACCCCTTCGATTTCGCCCTCGTCACCCTCAAAGCCCCGCACCTGGAGGCCGCCCTCGGGCCGCTCGTGGAGCAGGGTCTTGCACGGACCTACGTCTCCCTCGGAAACGGGCTCGTGCAGGACCGGATAGCCGCCATCGTCGGGGACGAGAACCTCATCGTGGGCACGGTGGAGTGGGGGGCGACCAACCTCGGGGCCGGCCACCTCGCGCGGACCACGCGGGCGCCGTTCGTGATTGGCGAACCCATCGGTGAAACGAGGGACCGTACCCGCCTGCTCGCCGACACCCTACAGACCGTGTCAGAGGTGCGCATCACCGATAACATCCGGGGGCAGGTGTGGTCCAAGCTACTCGTCAACAGCTCCTTCTCCGGCCTCGGCGCCATCTCCGGTCTGCTCTACCGCGAGGTCATCGCCGACCCCGTGGGAAAGGAGGCTGCGCTCGCCGTCTGGCGCGAAGGATACGATGTGGGCCTGGCCCAGAACATCACGCTGGACCGGGTCCTCGGCGTTCCCGCCGAAGCGCTTGTAGTCCGTGGTCCGCAGGACAGAGGGAGGGCAGACGTGGCCCTCGAGGTGGCGATGGGCTACGCCGGGGCGACCAAGGCCTCGATGCTCCAGGACCTTGAGCGCGGGGTGAAGACCGAGGTAGACGTCATCAACGGCGGCGTGGTCGAGCGGGGAAGGGAGTACGGTATCGAGACTCCCTACAACGAGCGGACCGTCGAGATCATGCACACCATGGAACGCGGGGAACGAAGCCCGGGACGTGACGCCCTGGTGGAGCTAGGGGCCGTCTCCGGCTGAAGCGCGTCCCGGCCGGTGAACGTCCTCCGTACCCACGGAACCATCCGAATAGAGATGACGGAAAGAGGCCGCCCGCAAGCGGCCCCTTTCCGTCATCTGGCGCCTTTCCTACTAGCCCGCCAGTGCGGCGCACACGGCTTTGCCCTCGGCGCGGCGTAAAGCTTTGAAGGCGCTGGGTGTACCATCGTTGGGGGTAAGCTGCGTGTTGATCGACACCACCACCGAGCGGTTCCCGTTGGGGCTCGCCGCCATGAACTGGGTGTAGCCGGGGGTATTACCGGTGTGGCCCCACACCGTCCCGCACCTGGTCTGGTAGCGGAAGAGGGCCAGCCCCGCCGAGTTGTACCCGGGGCCGGGGGGCTCTGAGCTTCCTCCCTCGAAGACCCTGCGCTGCTGCGTCTGTACGTTCCTACCGAAGAGGTCGCCCCCGACGTAGCCGCGGATGAAATCGTTCATGTCAGAGGGCGTAGACACGAGGCCCCCGGAGGCCCAGGCCCAGCCCGCCGCTATTAGCTTGCTGTAATCCTCGGGTGGATAGTCTTTG
>DASUPX010000115.1:0-2468 GCA_036280905.1 Rubrobacter sp.
TCCAGGCCTCGTCCTCCTCGCGCACCGTGCGCTTGACTCCGACCACACGCACGCCGAACGCCCTTGCCCGCGTGGCTATGGCCCGCCCGATGCTGCCCATCCCCACCACGCAGAGCGTCTTGCGCTCCAGGCCACCCACGGCCCCCTGCCGCCAGACCTTCTCGGCCTTGTCCCGCCGCAGACGGTCGAGACCCTTGGCGTGCTGCAGCATCGCCATAAGCACGAACTCGGCGAGCGGCCCCGAGTAGATGCCGCTCGCCGTTGTCACCACCACCTCGGTCTCGCCCAGCCCGGCTTTCTCGGCCACCTCCCCGGCCCCGGCCATGCTCCCCTGCACCCACCTGAGGTTGGGGGCGACCCGCACGAGGTCCTCGAGGTGACCCCGCGGAAAATCGTAGAGTACCTCCGCCTCCCCCAGCATCCCGAGAAACTCCTCCTCGTCCCCGGGCGACCTCTCCCATTCCCCTGGACCGGCGTGATCCCCAGGCCACCGGGGGGGCGGGACGAGATCCTCCTTGTAGAGCACCCGCAGCCTTTCGTCGACCTCCTCGATGCGGCGGACGTACTCTTCCTCGAAGTAGCTGGCGATAACGACGGTAGTCAACGAATCTCCTTTTATGCAGGTTTCAGGCTTCAGGCTACAGGTTTTTCTCGCTCGTGTGGTGCCGGTGGACTACATGCTACCCTGTGGCGCGTGGACGAGTTGCTCGACATCCTGGACGAGACCGGCCGGCCGACGGGGGAGGTACTCGAGAAGAGCGAGGCGCACCGGCGCGGCCTCTGGCACCGGTGTTTTCACTGCTGGATCTGCGGCTCCGACGCCGCGGGCCACTACCTGCTCCTCCAGCGCCGCGCCTTCACCAAAGACACCTGGCCGGGCTACCTCGACATCACCGCCGCAGGACACCTCTCAGCGGGCGAGAGAACGCTCGACGGCTTGCGGGAGATAGAAGAAGAACTTGGCCTGAAGGTAGACCCGGAAAGGCTGATCCCCCTCGGAACCATAAGCATAGAGCAACCCCTACCAGCTGGCTGCGACCGAGAGTTCCACGAGGTCTTCCTCCTCCAGGACGACACCCCCCCAGAAAACCTGCGCCTGCAAAAAGAAGAGGTCGAATCCATCTACCGGATAGACCTCTACGACGTGGAGACGCTACTCGAAACAGGTGAGACCCCAGCCCGCGAATACAGGCAAGGCGATTCAATCGCAACCAGAATAAACCTAGAAGAGTTCGTCCCCAAAAACGAAGACTACCTGGCCCATATTGCCGAAGCAGCCCGCCAGCTCCTCTCCGGCACCCGCCCGCCCCCACCCTTCTAGCCGAAAGCGAGGCGAAGCCGAAGCGTTGCTGACAAGCGACAGCCGCCAGGCTGGAGCGTGCTGACAAGCTGGCGAAGCGGAGCGAAGCCGGCGTGCTGACAAGCGGAGGCCGTTAGGCCGAAGCGTGCGGACAGGCCCTCAGGCCCGTCCAATCCTGCGGTAACGGGCGATCGCGAACATGAAGGCGCCGTAGATCAGCAGCCCGACGGCGATTGCGCCGAGCATGAACGAGCCGAGGGGTTGGTGCTGGACGATCTCGAGCGCGGCGCCGAGGCCCCTGGTCTCGCTCGGGTCCGACTGGTACACGGCCAGAAGTAGGAAGGCCCCGGCGACACCGATGGCGATGGCGCGGGCCGCCGTGCCGAACCGGCCGGCAAGGACGACCCACCGTTCCTCCGCCGCGCTCATCTGTCCCAGCCGCAAGTCGTCCCGAAACTTCGCTTTGTAGGCCGCGTAGAGCTGATAGAGGCCGACCCCGATCACTATCGTTCCGGCGACAAAGACCAGGATAGGACCTAACGGCGGTTGGAGGGCCATGACGCTAGCCGCCATGGCGTCCTCCGAGGTGTCCTCGGCCCCGAAGATAGACTGCGCCGCCGTATAGGAGAGGACGCTGTAGATAATGCCGCTCCCCACGTATCCGACGCGCCGCACGAGGCCGTGGGCGTCGGACCCCTTGCCGTCCGGGTCAGCCACGCCCTGCACCACCTTCCACAGGGCGTAGCAAGCGAGGCCGACGGCCAGCAGGGCGAGCATGAGTCCCCCTAGCGGTTGCGTCGACACGAGGTGCATGACGCCGGTCGGGTCCGTGGTCTCCCCGCCAACGCCTAGTGCCTCGCGCAGCGCCAGAAAGCCGATGGCGGCGTACACCACGCCCTTCGCGACGTATCCGAGCCGCGCCAGCCGTTCCACCCAGGGGCTGGCCTGCTCGATCGCCTGTTCGGCCTGGTCTTCGAGCTCTTCCGTCTGCGGCTGGCTCTGTGACAGGATCGGTCTCCTTTCCCCGACGTCCCCCGGTACTCTACACCCCTGGGCGGGTCCGGGCTCCCCATACCGCATCGGCGGGCAAGAACGTGCCAGGCACGATATATTTAGCCCATGAGGGTAGCGCTGGCCCAGATCAACACCACCGTCGGGGACATCTGGG
>DASUPX010000116.1:0-4761 GCA_036280905.1 Rubrobacter sp.
TTGACCGCGGCGACCATGGAGAGGGCGTTGCCCGTGTTGCCGGACGTGGCCTCCACGATGGTGTCGCCCTCTCTCAGGAGCCCCTCCTCCTCGGCACGCTCCACCATGTACTTGGCTATGCGGGCCTTTACGGAGCCGGACGGGTTCAGGTACTCGAGCTTGCAGTAGATGCCCTCCACCTCGAGCATCGGCGTGTTCCCTATGGCGTCGAGGATGTTGTTGGATAGTCCTGTGTTCACGCCTACCACCTCCTACTCCGGTGTAACGTATGCCCCGGAGAGGCCGCCGTCAACCAGGAAGGTCGAGGCGTTGACGTAGGAGGCCTCGTCGGAGGCCAGGAAGAGGACGGCGTTGGCGATCTCCGTGGCCTCCGCAAACCGGCCCATCGGCAGGTGCACGAGCCTGCGCTGCGCCTTCTCTGGATCCTTGGCGAAGAGCTCCTGCAACAGGGGCGTGTTCACCGGACCGGGGCAGAGCGCGTTCACGCGTATCCCCCTCCGGGCGAACTCCACCCCGAGCTCGCGGCTCAAGGCCAGCACGCCGCCTTTTGAGGCGGTGTAGGAGATCTGGGAGGTGGCGGCCCCCATAACGGCCACGAAGGAGGCCGTGTTGATGATGGAACCACCGCCCCGCTCGAGCAGGTGCGGGATGCCGTACTTGCAGCACAGGTAGACACTCTTGAGGTTCACGTCCTGCACCCGCTGCCAGGCGTCTAGGTCGGTGTCCAGGATGGAGTTGTCGTCGGGGGGTGAGATCCCGGCGTTGTTGAAGAGTACGTCGACGCCCCCGAAACGCCGGGCCGTCTCGGCGTACACGTTCTGCACCTCGTCGGCGTCGGTCACATCGGCGTTCACGTAGAGGCCCCCGATCTCTTCCGCCACCTCGCCTCCCGGTTCGTCGGCGAGGTCGACGACGCAGACCCTGGCGTCTTCTTCCGCGAAGCGCCTGGCCGTCTCGCGGCCTATGCCGCCGGCGCCACCGGTCACGACGGCAACCTTGCCGCTCAGGCGTCCTGGCATGCTAATCCTCCTCCGTGGACACGAAGACGTTCTTGACCTCTGTGTAGTAGTCGAGGGCGTGCGGGCCGAGCTCACGTCCCACGCCCGACTGCTTCATCCCGCCGAAGGGCGTCGCGACCCTGACGGAGGTGTTGGAGTTTATGGACAGCACGCCGGTCTCGATGAGGCGTGCCAGGCGCATGGCCCTGGCAACGTTCCCCGTCCACAGCGAGCCGGAGAGGCCGTAGACCGTATCGTTGGCGAGGCGGACGGCGTCCTCCTCGTCCTCGAAGGGTATGACCGCCACCACGGGGCCGAAGATCTCCTCCTCCGCCGCCCGGTCCCTGTTGTCCACGGGCGCCAGAACGGTGGGCGGAAACCAGAAGCCGGCGCCACCCGGTGCCTCGCCCCGGATCGCCACGGGCGCATCATCCGTCACGTACGAAGCCACCTTCTCGCGGTGGTCGGCGGAGATGAGGGGTCCCATGGCCGTTGCCTCGTCGAAGGGGTCACCGACCCTTATCCCTGTGACGGCGGGTTCCATGAGGGAGAGGAACTCGTCGAAGACGCCCCTCTGCACGAGGATGCGTGAGCGGGCGCAGCAGTCCTGACCGGCGTTGCCGAAGACGGCGGCTGGCGCGGAGGCGGCGGCCTTCTCAAGGTCGGCGTCGGCGAAGACGACGTTTGCCGACTTGCCCCCGAGCTCCAGCGTGACGCGCTTGATGGTTCCCGCGGCCCCGGCCATGATGCCCCTGCCGACCTCCGTGGAGCCCGTGAAGGCGACCTTGGCGACGTCTGGGTGCTCGACGAGGCGCCGGCCGACCTTGCTCCCGGGCCCCACGAGAACGTTCACCACGCCGTCCGGGATGCCGGCCTCGCGGGCTATGCTCTCGAACTCCATGGCGGTAAGAGGCGTGAGCTCGGCGGGCTTCAGGACGAGCGTGTTGCCCGCCGCGAGCGCCGGCGCCATCTTCCAGCTCGCGATGGTGAGCGGGAAGTTCCACGGCACGATGAGACCGACCACGCCAAGTGGTTCGCGGAACGTGACGTCCACCCCGCCAGAGACGGGGATGGTATCTCCGAGCAGGCGCTCGGGCATGCCGGCGTAGTAGTGGAAGGTCTCGGCCACCATCCCCATCTCGCCGCGGGAGTCGCCGATCGGCTTTCCCGTGTTCTTCGACTCGAGCTGCGCCAGGTTCTCCCGCTCCGACTCGAGGGCGTCGGCGAGGCGGCGGAGCAGTCGCGCGCGGTCGGCTGGCTCCACGTCCCTCCACGCCGGAAACGCCTCTCTGGCGCGGGCGATCGCCCTATCGGCATCGTCTTCTGTGGCGGGGGTAAGGCTCTCCAGTACTTGTTCCGTGGCCGGGTTGATTATGTCGAGCAACTAGGAAACCTCCGGTACGACGGCTTTTGTGGGGTCCTTATTCTCTCCTGCCTCTGTGAAAGGGCAGGCGGGGGTATTCAGGCACCTCGACCGTATCATCTTCTGGGCTGGCCGTCACGGGGAGGCTGCAGGGAAGTCCGACCCGGTCGGCACCCTCACAGGCGTTCGAAGTTCCTGTAGCGCTCCCAGTCGGTGACGGCGGCCTCGAAGGCCTCTATCTCCACGCGCGCCATGTTCAGGTAATGCTCGACGACCTCGTCCCCGAACGCGGATCTGGCCGCCTCGCTGCCCGCGAATAGTTCCCGGGCTTCGCGCAGGTTGGTCGGGACGTGGGGCTTGTCCGTCTCGTAGGCGTTGCCGGCGAACTCGTCCTCCAGGGGGAGTTTGTTCTCGATGCCGTAGAGCCCGGCGGCGATCATGGCCGAGACGGCCAGGTAAGGGTTGACATCACCGCCGGGGATACGGTTCTCGACCCGCAAGGAGTTGCCATGTCCGACGACGCGCAGAGAGCAGGTGCGGTTGTCCTTGCCCCACGCCACCGCGGTCGGGGCGAAGGATCCTTTGGCGTAGCGCTTGTACGAGTTTATGTTCGGGGCGAAGAACAGCATGAACTCGCGCAGGCAGGAGATCTGGCCCGCGACGAAGTGCTCGAAGGTCTCCGAGAACCCGTCGCCGTCGGGGAAGATGGCGCTCCCGTCCTCGCCGCGCAGGGAGAGATGGATGTGGCAGGAGTTTCCCTCGCGCTCGTCGAACTTGGGCATGAAGGAGATGGAGTGGTTCTCCTGGGCGGCGATCTCCTTCGCGCCGTTCTTGTAGATGGAGTGCCCGTCGGCTGTGGCCAGCGCCCTGTCGAACCGGAAGTTGATCTCGTGTTGCCCGAGGTTGCATTCGCCCTTCGCATCCTCGACGAAGAGACCCGCCGCCGCCATGCTGTTGCGGATGCGCCGGAGCAAGGGCTCGATGCGCGCGGTCCCGAGCAACGAGTAGTCCACGTTGTAGTAGTTGGCGGGCTCCAGGTCCTTGTAACCCCTGCGCCAGGCCTCCTCGTAGGTGTCCATGAAGACGAGGAACTCGAGCTCGGTCCCGACGAAGGCCTCTAGCCCCCGCTCGGAGAGCCGGTCGAGCTGGCGCTTCAAGACCTGCCGGGGCGAGGCCACGACCGGTGAACCGTCCTCCCAGACGAGATCGCAGGTCACGAGCGCCGTTCCGTCCTGCCAGGGGACGCGCCTGAGGGTCTCCATGTCCGGCTTGAAGACGAAGTCGCCGTAGCCGCGCTCCCAGGATGACATGGCGTAGCCCTCTACGGTGTTCATCTCCACGTCCACGGCTAGCAGGTAGTTACAACCCTCCGCGTCGTGCTCGACCACCTCCTGAAGAAAGTGGGAGGCCGTGAGGCGCTTGCCCTGCAGGCGGCCCTGCATGTCCGTCATCGCGAGGAGGACCGTGTCTATGCGCCCAGCCTCCACCTCGGAGCGTAGGGTGTCGAGGTCCATACGTCCCTCCGCCTGCGTGGTGTCCAATAGTTCTCCTCTCTAGCTTCCGGCCAACTCTGATTCGGCCTGCTCTATGGTGGCGAACTCTTCCTCCGGCGCCTGGGCAACGAGGTGGTTGCGGCTGTAGAGGCCAAAATATGCAAGGAAGAGCGCGTAGACGCCGAGCGTAATAAACGCCGCCCTCACGTCCACGATGAACGTCGCGATCACAGCCAGAACCGCCAGGACCAACGCTATGCCCGAGGTAACCGTACCCCCCGGCGTGCGGTACGGCCGCTCCAGGTCGGGCTCACGCCTCCTCAAGACGATGTGCGAGAGCATCATGAGGGCGTAGGAGATGGTCGCGCCGAAGACGGCGATGTTTATGAGGGTCGCCCCGTCACCGGTGAGCGCGAGGAGGAACCCGATGATGCCAGGCACTATCAGGGCCACCCACGGCGTTCTCCTGCCGGTGGTGACCGAGAGAATCCTGGGCAGGTACCCGGCCCTGGAGAGGGCGAACGTCTGGCGCGAGTAGGCGAAGATTATGGAGAAGAAGCTGGCGACCAGTCCGGCCAGCCCCGCGATGTTGACGAAGGTGACGAGCGCGTTGCTACCCCCGTAGGCCTCGGTGAGGGCAAGGGGCAGCACGGAAGGCGCTGCGAGCATCTCGTCGCTGGTGAACGCCGCCGCACCAGCCCCTCCCGGGCCGAAGAGGAGCACACAAACCGCGAAGAGCAAGAGCGCCGACATGCCCCCGATGAGCCCCTTCGGCATGTCCGTCGATGGGTCCCGCGTCTCCTCGGCGGCGAGGGGCACGCCCTCGATGGCGAGGAAGAACCAAATCGCGTAAGGGAACGCCGCCCAGACGCCAACCACCCCGAACGGCAGGAACGCGCTCGCGCCG
>DASUPX010000117.1:0-6520 GCA_036280905.1 Rubrobacter sp.
CGCGGTGACCTGCCAGACACGTACGTTATCTTCGGTGTTCAACTCTTCCAGAGGCGGCACGGGCTGGTCGGGAAGCGCCGTGGGATCACGCTCCAGAACTTTCGCACTGGCCCTTATCATCCTGCCATCCTTGAAGACTTCTACCTTTCTGGTTGCGTACCGCTCGTGGTCGAGTTCGTGGTAGAAGAGAGACGGTTCGACCTGGAAGTCATGGATCCACTCGGTACGGAGATACGTCTGGCTCATTCTCTTTCTGGTTCACCCGAGAGAGCGACGAGCCTCCTCAACCGATGGTTGGTGGCGCTCCTGGAGACGCCGCCGAGTCGGGCTAGCTCGGTGAGCGAGGCGTCGGGGTTTTCGATCCTGAGCTCCAACATCTCCCGGAGGGCGGGAGGGAGGTTCTCCGGGTCGAGGTTCTGGAAGGCTCTTTGCTGGCGGGCCGCAGCCGTGGCGGTGCGGCCGGCGTTGGCGGCGTCGAAGTTGGTGACGCGGTTGGCGTTTGCCTTGGCCTCCCCGAGAACCGCCCTGGCCTCGTACTCCAGCACGGCCTCGCTCAGGCCCATCTGGGCGAGCACGGTGGTCACGCCGTCGGCGCTCTTGGTGTAGGCGACCCACCGTCCGCGCCGGCGCACGACCTTCAAGGGCGCGCGGGAGAAAGCGGCGCATCGCCTGATGAACTCTTCCTCGCGGTGGACGAACTCCAGGTGGTGGCCCCCGCGGCCGCCGGGCCGATTCACGGAGCCGGCTCCCTGGAAAGCGCCCCGCAGGTAGCCGGCCCGCTCGGCGGGGGCGCGAGAAGTCCGGGCGAACTTCAACTCCTCGGCGGCCTGTATCGCGCCGTTGCCGGCAGTACGCACCGCGTAACGGGTCCGGCCGAAACGGTCAGGCTCTATGGGCGAGAGCCTCGAGTCAACCCCGAACTCCGAGCGCCACAGCCGCACGACCGAGCGGGCGACCGCGGCGCTGGGGGTGCGTAGGGTTACGCCACCTTCATCCCAGATACCAGAAGCATCTACCAGGCCGGCGAGCTCGTAACGGCCGACGGAGCTCGTCGCGACCCCGGCAGCGAGCTGCCGACGCACCTCAGAGGCGAACGAGGACAGCCTCGCACACCTCCCTCGCCAGCAGCCCCGGATCGTGCCTGACACCACTGCTGCTCTCCGAAGACAGGAGATCGCGCTCCGTCAGGTGCAGGCCCATCTTCCGCAAGCTGCCACTGTCGACAACGACCGGGGTTGCACCCTCGGCCTCGTAGCGGGCGAGGGTGCCGGGCGGCAGATCTCCCGCGTGGACGAGCACGTCGGTGACGACCGGCCCGACGTGTTTCGAGATCGCCCGCACGTGGTCGGAGACCGTGAAGCCGCCCGTCTCGCCCTGCTGGGTCATCACGTTGGCCACGTAAACGACCGGGCCCGTGAAGTCCTCCAGTGCCTCCCTCACCCCGCCGCCGAGGAGGGCCGGGATCGTGCTGGTAAACAGGCTTCCAGGGGCGAGCACGATCACGTCGGCGTCTTCGATGGCCTCTATGACCCCCCGCGGGGCCGGAACTCCAGCTGGCTCCACGGCGACCTCGGAGGCCTGTTTTCCGGTCTCGTGCACCACGGACTCACCGCGCGTCACGGTTCCGTCGGCGTAGCGCACCACGAGCGTAAGGCTCTCCATCGCGGCCGGGAACACCCGGCCTTTGATCCTCAGGAACTGGGAGGCCTGCTCCACACCCTCGCAGAACCCCCCTGCCATGTCAGCGAGGGCGGCGATGATGATGTTGCCGACGCTGTGGTCGTTCAGGTCACCGGGTGCCTCGAAGCGGTAGTTGAAGACCTCGGCCAGCCTGCGGCGCCCCGCGAGCGCGACCAGACAGTTCCTGACGTCGCCGGGTGGTGCCACGCCAAGCTCCTGGCGAAGGCGCCCGCTAGAGCCCCCGTCGTCGGCGACCGTGACAACCGCCGTAAGGTCGCCAACCCTGTCCCTCAGGCCCCTGAGCAACACGGGCAGGCCGGTGCCACCGCCGAACGCTACTACCTTCAAATCCTCGACGCTACGCATGGGCCCCGAGTATACCGCCGGCCGAAAACGCCTAGGCGTAGAGCACGGCCCGGTCGTGCGGCTCGGTGAAATCCAGAACCGGCCCCTTCGGCACTATGCGGGTGGGGTTGATGTTATCGTGGCTCCTGTAATAGTGCCTCTTTATGTGATCCATGTTTACGGTCTCGGCCACGCCTGGCTGCTGGTAGAGGCCCCTCACGTACCCCCACAGGTTCGGATAGTCCACGATCCGTCTCAGGTTGCACTTGAAGTGTCCGTGGTATACGGCGTCGAAACGCACCAGCGTTGGGAACATGCACCAGTCGGCCTCGGTTATACGATCGCCGCACAGGTAGCGCCTTCTGGAGAGAACGTCCTCCCAGTGGTCCAGCGCTTCGAAGACGTCGGTTACGGCCTCTTCGTAGGCCTCCTGGTTCGTGGCGAAGCCGGAGCGGTAGACGCCGTTGTTTACGGGCTCGTAGATGGCGTCGATGGTCTCGTCGACCTCCCCGCGCAAGTCAGGGGGCAAGAAATTCGCACCCGTCGTGGCTAGCCCTTCGAACTCCGTGTCGAGCATGCGCACGAGCTCACGCGACTCGTTGTTCACGATCGTTCCCGTCTCCTTGTCCCACAACACCGGGGTAGTAACGCGCCCGGTATAGTCAGGGTCGGCCTTGACGTAGACCTCGCGCAGAAAGTGTGCGCCGTTCACCGTGTCGGGTATGACGCCGGGCTCATCGTGGAAAGCCCAGCCGTCCTCACCCATATACGAGCCGACGGCGGAGAGACCGATAACATCCTCCAGGCCCTTCAATCGGCGCATGATCGCCGTCCGGTGCGCCCACGGGCACGCCCATGCGATGTACAGATGATACCGGCCAGCCTCGGCGGGAAACCCACTGCTCCCGTCGGCCGAGACCCGATCCCGGAAACTCGTGGCCTGGCGCACGAACCGCCCGTCCGTGTTCTGCCACTGCTGCTCTGTCTTCCACTCGCCTTCGACCAACGCTCCAGGCATTGGGCCTCCCTTCGTTCGGCGGCTAATGGTTATTAGCTCTCAGCCGTCAGCTTTTTGCAGATGGTGTTTCTTGGCGTGATAACTGAGTCTATCCGATGGCGTTGCGGCAGGAGAGCGCGAAGTCGTAGGTTGCTGACTGCAGATTGCTGACGACTAATTGCTGAAAGCTGAAAGCTGATTGCTCGAAGCTACTTCTCCACGTCCCTGTGTCTCACAAAGAGGTCTATCTCCGCGTCTTGCTCCTTGAGACGTCTGGCGAGTTCTTCCGTTATTGCCACGGAGCGGTGTCTTCCGCCGGTGCAGCCGATACCCAGGGTGAAGTAGGTCTTGCCTTCTGCTGCGTAGCGGGGTATGAGGAAGGATAGGAGGTCGTAGGTCTTGTGCAGAAATTGCCTGCAGTCTTCGGCGCCGAGTACGGCCTCGCGCACGGGCGCATCGTGGCCGGTCAGGGGTCTGAGCTGGGGATCGTAGTGTGGGTTTGGTAGGAAGCGGACGTCGAGCAGGGTGTCCACGTCCAGCGGGGTACCGTGCTTGAAGCCGAAGGAGATCAGGCTGACGGTCATCCTGCCTGAGAGCGACTCGGCGAGCCGCTTGAAGCGCAGGCGGGTGTCGAGCGCGGAGTAGTTGGAGGTGTCGATTACGAGGTCGGCCATCTCCCTGACGTTGGCGAGGTCGTGCCTCTCGCTCTTGATGGCCGCCAGCACGTCACCGTTGCGGGCGGCCGGATGCGGCCTGCGGCTCTCCTTGTAGCGCCTCAGAAGCGAGGCATCGTCGGAGTCGATGAACAGGATGCGGTGCTCCCAGCCCTCTGCCCGCTCCACGGCCTCCAGGCTACGCTCCAGCTCCTCCCCGAAGTACCGCCTCCCCCTGATATCCACGACCACGACCAGCCCCTCGGGACCTTCGTCCCCCTGGCCCGTGGTCTCCATCACCGCCGGGATCATGCGCGGCGGCAAGTTGTCCACGCAGAAGTACCCCGCATCCTCGAAGGCCTGCAAGGCATTGCTCTTGCCCGCCCCGGAAAGCCCGGTAATAACGACGACCTTGCGCCTGCCCACCTCCCCGGGGACGGTACCCCGCTCAACCACGCCGCATCATCCGGGCTTCATGGGGCAAACGAACCATCTCGGAGGTCGAGATTAGCACCATGGATCATGGCTTGCAAGCACGCTTCGGCTTCGCTCCGCTTGTCAGCACACTACGGCCTATCGGCCTCCGTTTGTCAGCACGCTTCGACCCTGCGGGTCTCGCTTGTCGGCAACGCATCGGCTTCGCCTCGCTTTCGGCTGGTCGTCTCGGTTCGCATCGGTGGCTCCGATACCCCACCTTTCCCAGGCATCCAACCTTCAGAGCGGAAGGGTGCAGTCCGCAGAGGGATCTGGCTGACAGCGAGCTCTAGGCGAAGCGCCGTGCTGACAAGGCTCGAAGGGCGTAGCGTGCTACCTATGCACCTTCGCGTACACCTCGCGAGCGACCCTTCCAGGTAGTCCCGGAACCCCCTCCAGCTCTTCCAGCGAGGCGTTCAGGAAAGCCTCGGGGGTGCCGAAATGGGTCAGGATCTGTTTCTTGCGGGCTGGGCCAACGCCGGGGAGGTCGTCCAGTACGGAGGCGGTCATGGCGCGGCCGCGCAGCTCGCGGTGGTAGGTGTTGGCGAAGCGGTGGGCTTCGTCGCGGACGCGCTGAAGGAGATGCAATTCGGGAGAGTTGCGCTGCAGGATGACCGGCTCGGGACGGCCCGGCTCGAAGACCTCTTCGTCGCGCTTGGCGAGCGAGCGAAGCGGTATGTCGGGGAGCTCGTCACCCACCTTCATATCTTCCAGGATGGGGGCCACAGCAGAGAGCTGGCCCTTGCCACCGTCCAGCAGGATCAGGTCGGGAGCCGGGGTGAACTTGTCATCGTTCTCCTTCAGGCGCTGCAGGCGGCGACGGATCACCTCGGCCATGCTCGAGAAGTCGTCGGCGCCCTCGACCGTGCGTATCCTGAACCTGCGGTACTGGCTCTTGGCCGGCCTTCCGCCCTGGAACACGACCATCGAGGCCACGGAGTTGGTCCCCATGGTGTTGGAGATGTCGTAGCATTCTATTCGGACGGGAAGCTTGGGGAGGGCTAACTCCTCCAGCAAACCGTCCAGCGTGGAGGCGACCCTGTTTCGCCTGGCCTCGTCAAGCGCCCGCTCGTGCTCGAGGCCCATCTCCGCGTTTCGTAGGCTCATCTCCAGGATGCGCCGCTTGTCGCCCCGCCTGGGCCGTCGCACCTCTACGCGTGTGCCCCTCAGGCCCGTGAGGTGCTCGGCCAGCGTCGCCAGCTCGTCCCCGCGCTCGTCGGACTGGACTAGCACCTCCCGCGGGACGGCCGCCGTGCCGTAGTACTGGGGCACGAACTGGAGTGCCACGTCCTCGGCCGATGATTCGCCGTAGTTATCCAGGAGGAACGAGTCGCGGTTCACGACCTGGCCCTCGCGCACGGCGAAGACCTGCACGCACGCTGACTCGTTCTCGGTGAAGGCCCCGAAGGCGTCGAAGGAATCCTCAGAGGCGATGGTGGCCTGCTGCCGGTCGCGAACGTGGGTCAGGGCGGCGACCTCGTCGCGCAGCCTGGCGGCCCGCTCGAAGTCCATCTCGCGGGCGGCCACGCGCATGGCCTCCTCACGGTCCCGGATCAGACCGCCCACCCGTCCCTCGAGAAAGTCGATCACGTCAGAGATAATCTCATCGTACTCCCCTTTGGTGACGGCCTCGATGCAGGGTGCCACCGAGCGCCCGATGTGGTAGTTGAGGCAGGGCACCCCGCTCCTGCGTCCCGGCTCGGGTCCCCGGCATTTTCGGAAAGGGAAGGTCTTGTTCAAGACGTCGAGCGTCGAGTGTACGCTGCCGGCGCTTGGAAAGGGCCCGAAGTAGCGGTGGCGCGGGTCGTGGGCGGCCCGTGTGGCGAAGACCCTCGGGAATTTATCGCCGGTCGTAACCACGATATAGGGGTAGCTCTTGTCGTCCTTGAGCGAGGCGTTGAAGCGGGGCCTGTGGCGTTTGATCAGGTTAGCCTCGAGTACCAGCGCCTCCGTCTCGCTCTCCGTAACGATGAAGTCGATCTGGCTGACGCGTTCCCTGAGCTCCGCTATCTTCGGACGCCCGTCGCCCGAGCGCGTGAAGTAGTTAGCCACCCTGCTGCGCACGTTTTTGGCCTTGCCAACGTAGATAACCCTGTCCTTGGCGTCCTTGAAGATGTAGACGCCCGGCGAGGTCGGGAGGTGGGATCTGTCGGGATAACCGTTCTCGGACATCGCCGGAGATTATACCGCGACGAGCCCCGCCTCTGGTCGGGCTTCTGTGGGGATGGCCCTCCCGATGCGGATACTATGCCGCTGTTCTTGGCGCCGAGAATTCCGAGGTGTTACCACCCGAGTTGGTGGCTGTCGCGGTTACGGTCTGGCCGGTCGGGATCGCCTGGGCCGGTCTAAATTCGAAGGAGACATTGCCGTT
>DASUPX010000118.1:0-19207 GCA_036280905.1 Rubrobacter sp.
GAACGAGACCGAGCACTACCACAAGAAGAAACAGGTGGCCAAGGAGCTGGAGCGGCAACGCAGGCGCATACAGGGCCTTCAGGCGCGGCTGTTCGCGGAGAACGAGCGGGGGCTTCTCATCGTGCTTCAGGCCATGGACACCGGGGGCAAAGACGGCACCATCAAGCACGTCTTCAGCGGCGTCAACCCGCAAGGGTGCAGGGTGTCCTCCTTCAAGACACCAAGCCCCGAGGAGGCCAACCACGACTTCCTGTGGCGTTACCACAAGAGCGCGCCGGCGAGGGGTAGGATCGGCATCTTCAACCGCTCCCACTACGAGGACGTGCTCGTCGTGCGGGTCAAGAGCCTCGTGCCAGAAGAGGTGTGGCGGCAGCGCTACCGCCTGATCAACGACTTCGAACGCAACCTGACGAGCGACGGCATAAGCGTCCTGAAGTTCTACCTGCACATCTCCAGAGGCGAACAGAAGCGGCGGCTTCAGTCCCGCCTCGACGATCCGGACAAGCGCTGGAAGTTCTCCTCGGCTGACATCAAGGAGCGCGCCTTCTGGGACGACTACCAGGCCGCCTTCGAGGACGCCCTCACGAACTGCTCCACAGAACACGCCCCGTGGTACGTCGTTCCGGCCAACAAGAAGTGGTACCGCAACCTGGTGGTAGCCCGCACCATAGCCGACACCCTTGCGGCGATAGACCCGCAATTTCCTCCTGCCGAGGAAGGGCTCGAGAAGGTACATATACCGGATTGAGACGGTCTTTCAGGCAGAGAACCAGAGAGGAAGGTTTCAGACTTCGGGAAGATCACCTGTAGCCGTCTCTTCGAGACGGCCGCCCTACTCTTCGCCACGGGCGGTTACGATATCGTTGCGGGCGGCCCAGAGGTCGAGGTCCTGCTTCTGTATGGCGGCGGCCATCATATCGGGGAAGAGGTCGGGGGTGCAGGCGAATGCGGGGACGCCGAGGTTCGCGAGCGCTGCGGCGAGTTGCGGGTTGTGGGTGGGTGCACCGTCGTCCGAGAGGGCGAGCAGGCAGACCATGTTGACGCCGCTGGCGGTCAGATCTGCGGCACGTTTCAGCATCGCGTCGCGGTCGCCGCCCTCGTAGAGATCGGTGATCAGGACGAGCACGGTATCTGTGGGGCGGGAGACGAGGGTCTGGCAGTAGGCGAGGGCGCGGTTTATATCGGTGCCCCCGCCGAGTTGGACGCCGAAGAGGAGGTCGACGGGATCCTGGAGGTCCTCGGTCAGATCGGCGACGGAGGTATCGAAGGCGACCATGCGCGTGTTGACGGCCCTGATCGAGGCGAGTACGGCCCCGAAGATGCCAGAGTAGACGACGGAGGAGGCCATCGAGCCGCTCTGGTCCACGCAGAGGATGATGTCACGAAGCGCGGCGCTATTGCGCCGGCGGGCGTTTCCGAGGAGCTTCTCGGGGATGATGGTGCGGTGCTCTGGCTGGTAGCTCTTCAGGTTGGCCCGGATGGTACGGTCCCAGTCTATGTCGGCGGGACGCGGCCGGGTCGTTCGCGCCACCCTGTCGAGGCTACCGCGCACGGCGCGCACCGTCTTCTCCTGCAGCCGCCGCTCCAGTTCCTCTACCACCTTGCGGACCACGCGCCGGGCGGAGTCTCTGGTCCCCTCCGGGATGACGCGACCGAGCGAGACGAGGGTGGCGACCAGGTGTACGTCTGGCTCCACGGACTCGAGCATCTCGGGCTCCAGGAGCATCTGTCGCAGGTTCAGCCTCTCAAGGGCGTCCTTCTGCATCACGCGCACGACCGGCGACGGAAAGTACGTCCTTATGTCCCCGAGCCAGCGCGCGACGTTCGGCGCGCTGCCACCGAGCCCCGCGGAGCGCGCCCCTGAACCACCCGATGAGCCGTACAGGGCGGCGAGCACGCGGTCCATCCCCCGGTCTTCCCCGGCGAGCCCGCAGCCGATGCCTTCCTGCGCGTCCTCTCCCAGCATCAGCCGCCAGCGGCGCAGGCGCTCGAGCTCATCCGTCACGGTCCACCCCCAGTATCTGCGCGAGAACCAGCAACGTCCGGGCGGCCCGACGATGGTCCACCTCGTCCCTCTCCGGTGTGACCGCGTCTTCGTGATCGTCTTTCAGTTTCCTGACCTTCTCGCCCATCGCCCGTCTCTCGGGGGGTTCGAAGCCCGAGAAGGCGCGACGGATCAGGGGAAGCATGACGGTAAAGGTCTCGGGGTCGAGGTTCGAGATCCAGAGGTCCAGCGCCCGCCACAGGCCGTCCTGGTGCAGGAGCACGAGGCCGCTCCCGCGCAAGGCGCCCTCCACCCAGGCGGCAGCCTCGGGCGCGGGTACGGCAGGCGAGAGCGCAAGCCCCGCCAGCTTTCGCATCCCCTCTTCGTCGAGAACACCGGCCTCGAGCAACAACCGGCAGCTCCAACCACGCACCAGAGCGTGGACGCCCTCATTCTCCACGAGGGGCGTCAGGGTAGCGTGCCACCTTTCGGCCATGATGGGGTTGTCGAGCAGGTTCACGCACTCCTGTACACCGCCGATGCTGTTGGCCATCGCACGCGCCGCGTCGTCGTTCAGGGCGGAGCACGCCCCGGGAAGGGCTACGAGCGCGCGCTCGAAGAGGGCATCCACCACGGGCACGACGATGGAAGCCTCCGTACCCCGCACGTCGCCGTAGCGGGCAACGCGCGCGAGCGGGGGCAGGGCATCCATCAGAAGCCCGGCGTCGGCCGAAGCCGCCGTGTCGCGCACCCGGCCGAGCAGGTTCTCCACCGACTCTTCAGGGAGCCTTGCCAGGATGGCGGCGTCCAGCAAGGAGGTGAGGCGGGGCAGGTCGGCGTTCTCTGCGAGGTTGCGAACGCGTGATGAGGCGGCTGACTCGACGGTATTGCCCCAGACGCTGGCCTCGACCAGGGCCACGGAGAGCTCGGGACGCCAGCGTAGGGCCCACAGCTCGTGGAACGTGCCGCTCTTGCGGGAGATGGCGCGCGGCTCGCCCCAGTCTGTGCCGACGAGGCGCAGACGGTGCAACAATTCGCTGCGGGCACGGCCGTTATCCTCACGAAGGTCGAGGTCGAGGTGGCGTTCCTCGGCGGAAGGCTTGAGTCGCAGCCTCTTCTGCAGCCTTTCCAGGTCGCGCTGCAGGGGCACGATAGGAGCCTCGGTGGGAACTTCGCCCAGCTTCTCGCCGATCTCCAGCTTCTCCCGGATCAGGTCCAGCTTCTCCGTCTCGCCCCCGCACAGCGTCGCCAGGGCGGCCTCGCGCAGCTCACCGAGGCCGGGGGTCGCGAGGTCGCGGAGCGCGGCGAGCGTGTCCGCCACCCTGACGGCCTCGACCACGTTGGCCGGCGAGGCGTCGAGGTCCTCGGAACGCAGCAGACGGGCGATGTGGGTGAGCCAACGCCCGCCGACGTTGCCGCCGGACGCGTTCCAGAGGTGCTCGTAGTAGCCGGGCGAGGCAATGCCCGCGCCGTAACCAGAGCGGTACGAAAAGCGGCCCGTGGTCCAGGGGATCCAGGTGGCCGAGGTCTTCTTCTTTCTGAGCCCCTTCAAAAGGGCGTCGTCCGACTTCGGGCTATGGTCCTCTACCTTCAGCGCGGGAGCGTGCCAGGCCCCGCACACGACGGCCACGTTTTCGTGGCCTTCCCGCAGGGCCCTGCGGATCTCACGCCTCATAAACGCCTCGCGCCTGGCCTCCCGCGGCGGCGGCTCGTGGCCTTCGCGCAGCGCGGTCATCGCCTCCGTGATGGCTTCGAAGAGGTCGGTGGCGTCGCTGCGCTGCTCCACCTGCCTCTCCCACCACAGCTCCCGGTCTTCGTATCCGGCGGCCTCGGCGAGGAGCCCGAGGGGGTCCTCCCTGACCTCTGAGCTTTCGTCTTCATCACCCCCATCCAGCGAACGAGGCAGGTCCACGAAGCGGGCCGTTACGTTGCGGCCGAGCGCGAACCGGAGTGCCTGCCATTCGGGCGAGAACGCGGCGAAGGGGTAGAAGGCGGCTTTCTGGGGGGCGTCTGACGGATAGACGAGCAGGGCCACCGGCGGCACCATCTCCGGCCTGGCAAGCAGCGGAAGCACCTCCGAGGCGTCCGGTGGACCCTCGACCAGAACGGCGTCGGGGCTCATGTCTTCGAGTGCGGTGAGGAGGCTTCTGGCGCTACCGGGGCCGTGGTGGCGGATGCCGAAGACGCGGACGCTCACCGTTCAGACGACCTCGCGGCACTCGCGGTACAGGTCCTTCCAGCCCTTGCGCTCACGGACCACGGTCTGGAGGTACTCCAGCCACGCCACGCGGTCCTGGACGGGGTCTTTGATGATGGCGCCTGTCAGGCCACCGGCCACATCTCCGGCCTTCATCGTGCCGTCGCCGTAGAAAGCGGCGCTCGCCAGGCCGCCGGTAAGAACGCTGATGGCCTCCGCGGTGGAGAGCGTACCCGTCGGGGACTTGAGCTTCGTCCTGCCGTCCTCCGTCACGCCGCCGCGCAGCTCGCGGAACACGGTTACGACGCGCCGGATCTCCTCCATAGCCGGCTTCTCGGCGGGCAACTCCAGCGCCCGTCCCAGGGAAGCCACGCGCCGCTCCACTATCTCGACCTCTTCGTCAATCGTCTCGGGTACGGGCAAGACGACCGTGTTGAAGCGGCGCGTAAGGGCGCTAGACAGCTCGTTCACGCCCTTGTCTCGGTTGTTGGCCGTGGCGATCACGTTGAAGCCCTTGCTGGCCTGGACCTCGGTGTTCAGCTCGGGCACGGGCAGGGCCTTCTCGGAGAGGACGGTGATGAGGGTGTCCTGAACCTCGGGCGCTATGCGGGTCAGCTCCTCGATGCGGCACACCGTGCCAGATCGCATAGCGTTCATCATCGGGCTCTCCACCAGAGCCTCTTCCGAGGGACCCTCGGTCAGGAGCCTCGCGTAATTCCAGCCGTAGCGGATGGCGGCCTCGTCCGTGCCTGCGGTGCCCTGTATGAGGAGCGTGGAGTCGCCCGAGACCGCCGCCGCGAGGTGCTCGCTCACCCACGACTTGGCCGTGCCGGGGATACCGTAGAGCAGCAGCGCCCGGTCGGTGGCTAGCGTGGCTATCGCCATCTCCATCAGACGCCCTTTGCCCACGTACTTGGGCACGACCTCGAACCCGTTGGACAACCTTCCACCCATCAGGTAAGTCTTGACGGCCCACGGCGAGAGCCTCCAGTTTGGCGGCCGCTGGCGGTCATCGGTCCTGGCGAGCTCGGCCAGCTCTTCGGCGTATTCCTGCTCGGCGTGCCTTCGCAGTACGGCGTTCTGTCCATCGGTCACAGCGGTATCTCCTCCACGAGCTCGCGTCGCAACTCCAACGTCTCATCGAACCTCTTCAGCACCGGCCCCCAACGATACCTGGCATGGTCCTGCGGGCCAGAACAACCTTCGAGTATCTCCCGGAAACCCTCGGCCCCTCGCAGGCACTCGGTTGCCAACGATACGGACGCGTGCGGGATGACCGTTACCCAAGGTTCTTCGCCCTGCGCCAGCCCGTACTTGCAGACACCCCGAACCCGCCGTCGGAGGCCTTCGAGAAAAGCCTCGGACAACTCCGGCAACCACGGGCCGGAGGTAGCCTGCAACATAGAAGAGAGACGAGATGGCATCTCACCGTTCTTCGGCAACCGCGTGATGGCGGATGCGAGATCCGATTGCGGGAGCAGATCGGCCATAGACAGCGTGACCTGCCAGGTCTGCCAGCCTTCGGGATCGTGTTCGAGCCCGTAGCACGCCCGCCAGAGTGGGGCCGCCCAACTCTGGTTTCGGTGCAACACGCTCGCCCGGCACCATCCCGCGAGCAACGGCACCTCCCAGTCGCCGCGCGCGGCGGAGATCAGATCGGACGGCGCCACGCCGAAGCGTTCCTCCCAGCGTGCGGGCTCTACCACAGATAGCGCGCGGGAGATCCTCCACGCTTTCTCCCCAACCCCACGCTCCGGCATTGCACCTGGCAGGTCGCGCTCCCATTCAGCGTCGGGATGCTCGGGTGGCTCGACGGAGATCCTGCCGGTGTGTCCCCGGCGCGAGAACCCAGCGGCCACGCCCCGAAGACCGCCAGCGGGGGGCTCGTAGCGAACCAGGATGGTTCGAGCGCGGGCCATCGCCCGCCCGGCGTAGTCGCTCTCGGGGAGCCGGGCAAGAAGCGTGGCGGCGGCCTCGCGCACCCGCACGCTACGGTCGTCGAGGGCCCTTTCCAGAAACGCTTCCTCTTGCGAAGACAATCCGGTTTCGAGCGCCCCCACCATCGCCTTCCGCGTATCGGCCTTCTCGGACTTCCAGGTCTCCTCGACCCACGAGAGACCCAGGGCAGGTTCGCGCTCGCGGACCCTGCGCAGCGCAACAATTCTCTCCTCCGGCGGGCCCTCCTCCCAGGTGCTCTCGTCATCCACCGATCCACGGGTCGCCACCGCCCATTCCCAGTCGAGATTCTGCGCGGCGAGCCACGATCCTCGTTCCCCGAGCACGTGTGCCACGGCCGGTCGTAGTCCCTGCTGTTGCACGCCGAGGGCGGCGGGCAGCAGCGCGTGCGGCACACGCATGCCGGCCAGGTGCAGGCGATCCAGGGCTTCGCGCAGGATCTCGGGCCGCTGGCCGGCAAGTAGCGGGCGCAAGATCTCGGCCACCCTCGCGGAACAGGCCGGCATCGTCTCCTCGGGGGCTGTCGCTGGCATTCCTACGCCTGTTTTCGCCCTCCTACCCGCGGCATCGTAGACGGCGAGCATCCCGGCCCGCAGGAGGAGCTCCCGCTCGGGGTTCCTCTGTGCGCCGGCGAGAAGACCATCTGTGGGTAGCCCACCCTCTGGTGGTGCTTCCCGGGACATCCCGACGGTGGCGGCGCGGGTGAGGGCTTCCACTACTCGTGCCCCTGGATCATGCGGTACCTTCCCCCGGTCACGACCCCGAGGGGGAGCAATGTCCCACCCTCCCACTCCGCGACGAGGTCGAGGGGGTGGCCGCCGGAGATGGAGATCAGGGTCCAGTGCTCGCCGCCCGAGAGCGGCAGCGCTCCGCCATCCTGGTCGCGGACCAGCCAGCGTTCTCCGTCGAGAAGGGGCACGACACCCGAGAGCGTCGCCGGTAACCACTCCAGCCAGGGCTGGCTGGCCGTTATGGTGGAGGCGTGATCCAGGAACGCCTCAACGGTCCTGTGGCCCGGCAGTTCCACCGCACGGGTCGCCACGCCCGCGCGGGACCTGACCACGGCCCGCAGGGGATAGGCACCAGGATAGAAGGCGAGCTCTCCCGACACGATCGTGCCCGAGACGAATTGCTCGGCGAAGGGCGCACCGGAAGCCGCGAACTGCAGGATCATAGCGTAACGCCGGCTTTCTCCGCCGAGCAGCCAGGTTCGGCGGGTCCTCAGGCGCCACTCGTCATCGGTGCGTTGCCCGAGCACGATCCAATCGTCGGAGACTCTCTCGCCGCGGTCCAACACCGCTTCTTGCGGGAGCGGGATGCCGACCTCGGCCCTGACGCTCTCGGCGAGGGGCTCGTCGAGAGCGTCGAGCCGGCGGAAGGCTTCGGAGAGGAGCGCGAGCCTCCCGAGCCCATCGAGGAGCCTCCCTGTCCAGTCCGGCGACGAGTTCGGCAACGCCGAGAGATGCCTGAGGCGGGCGGCGACGCCGGGCGCCTGGGCGTCTACCATGCGCTTCGCCTGCGTCTCCCAGAAAGAGGCCGGCCTGGTTCCCGCCGTGGCGAGGCCATCTCTTACCAGGTCCTCCATCCACAGGTCGAGCGCATCGAGCCCGCCGGCAACCCGTGAGAGCCGCTTCTCGGCCCGCTTCGCCTTCGCCTCTGGATCTGATACCGTCCCCCCGCGCTTCGCGGCGCTCTTTCGGCGCTTCGGGCCGGCTGCACGCCTGGCGAGCCAATCCGTGACCCAATCTGGCGCAGGCACCGTGGGTAGCGGCGATTCCAGGTTCAAAAAAAGTAGCCCGATGCCGTGCTTGCAGGGGTGTTTGCGGCTCGGGCAGGAGCATTTTACGGCGAGGTCAGAGAGGTCCACACGCACCTGGTAGACGGCGCTGCCTTTGCACTCGCCCCAGAGGGCTCCGTCGGAGCGGCCGGGGCTGTTCCAGGATCCAGATACCCCAAGCTTCCTACCTGCGGCGGCGACCCTGGAGTCCGGCGCGAGCGCCGCGACACCTTCGACGCTCATGCCAGCGCTCAAGAGTTACCCATCCACCTGACGCAAGGCCACCAGAACACAGAACCAGTACATCCAACCATGCGACGAATTCTAACGACCCATACGATCCGAAAACACAGTTGAAAAGCCTGGCACACCGTGTAGAGATGCTCTGCAGCTTCGAGCCGTCTCCCACGAGCCAAAAAGCCGACAGAGCTGAGGGCTGATAGCTGACAGCTCTACAGACCCTGCTTGCTGCGCCGTAGACCTTCCCACGACCCGTCGGCGAACCAGCCTCCGTCCACGGAGAGGGTGTGCCCGTTGACGAAACCGCTCCAGACCGGGTCGGCGAGGAATGCGACGGCCCTCGCTATGTCTTCGGGTGTGGCGAAGCGTGCCATGGGGACGCGGCCCTCGATGTCCGCGTCGGCGTAGCCGCCCGCACCCTGGTCCTCCTCGTCCATCTCGGTTTTCACCCAGCCGGGGCAGACGGCGTTGACCCGCACGCCCCGTCCCCCCCACTCGGCGGCCAGCGTGCGGGTCAGCCCGACGAGCCCGTGTTTGCTTGCGTTGTATGCCGTCCGGTCCGAGACCCCGAGCAGGCCGGCCACGGAGCTTACGTTCACTATGCTTCCCGAACCCTGCCCGAGCATCACCTTGCCGAACTCCCTGCACGTCAGGAAGGGCCCGGTCAGGTTTACGGCGATGGTCCTGTTCCAGTCGGCGAGCGTGGTCTCCTCGGCGGGCACGATGGCGCTGATTCCGGCGTTGTTCACGAGCACGTCTACCCGTCCGAGGTTCTCCAGGACCGTCTCGACCATCCCGCGCACCGCGGCCTCGTCCGACACATCACCAGGCATTGACAGGGCTTCCGTACCGGCCGCGCGAAGCTCTCGCAGCGTCTCCTCAGGCGTGTCGAGGTCGTTCACGGCTATCCGGTATCCTTCTTCCGCGAGCGTGAGCGCCGCCCGCCTTCCTATACCGCGGGCCGTTCCGGTGATGACCGCGACCTCTTCCCTCTCCTTCAAACTATTCTCCTCCTGAAACGGTTTGCGGAAAGAGCGAACCCGGGATGGGAAGGCTACAGGCTGCGGGCCTCTCTTATCCTGCGGCCTGAAGCCTCCTACTCGTTCACCGGTGTCTTCGGGCTCTCGCCACGAAGTACGGCGGCCAGGTTCTCGGCCGCGAGGGTGGCCATCCGGTCCCGCGTTTCGACGGAGGCGCTACCGATGTGCGGGGCGAGGACCACGTTCTCCAGCTCCAGCAGCTTCGGGTGCACCTCGGGCTCGTTCTCATACACGTCGAGGCCGGCGGCGAAGATGCGCCGGTCGGCGAGGGCCTCGGCGAGGGCCGCCTCGTCGACGACGGGGCCACGCGAGGTGTTCACGAGGACGGCCTCCGGCTTCATGCCGTCGAGCTCGTCGGCGCCGATAAGGTGTGTGGTCTCGGGCGTAAGGGGGGTGTGGATGGAGACGAAGTCGGCCGCCTCGAGCAGATCGCCCAGTTGCATGTATCGGGCTTCTATCTCACGCTCCGCCTCCTCTTTGCGGGAGCGGTTGTGGTAGAGGATCTCCATCCCGAAGCCCCTGGCACGGCGGGCTACGGCCTGCCCGATTCGGCCGAACCCGACGATACCGAGCTTCTTTCCCCACACGTCGCGGCCCATGAGTTGTTTGGGACCCCACCACTCCCACCCTCCAGCCCGCAGCAGGCGCTCCGCCTCTCCCAGGCGCCGGGCGGCTGCCAGCAGGAGCATGAAGGCCACGTCGGCCGTTGTCTCGTCCAGCACGCCTGGGGTGTTGGTTACGATGATGCCCCTCTCACCGGCGGCCTCTACGTCCACGTTATCGTAGCCGACGGCCATGTTGGCGATGACCCTCAGGCCTTCCCCGGCGGCGTCCATGACCTCACCGTCCATGGTCTCGGTAGCGGTCGAGAGGACGCCGGAGACACCGCGGACCGCCTCGAGCAGCTCGTCGCGCTCCGGGGGGCGTTCGTGCAGGACGGTGGTGTCGAACGGTTCCAGGACGCGGAGCCCAGCCTCCGGGATCTCTCGGGCGACCAGAACCTTATCTGGCATCAGCCCCAGACCTCGTCTAGCCTGCCGGTGTAGAAGCGCAGCGCTTTCTCGTAGGACCTTATCCCCGGGTCCGAGGTTGTCTCCACCAGGTGCTTTAGCAGCAGGTCCACCGCCTGGCGATGCTCCCCGACGTTGTACAGGGCCAGCGCCAGGAAGGTCTGCATGGCCCTATCAGCTGGAAACTCGGAGACCCCCTGGCCCAGAACCTCCACCGCCTCGGGGTACTCGCCGAGGGATCGGTACGTGCTGCCCAGGCCAAGGAGCGCGCCACGCCTATCCTTTTCTGGAAGGTCGCCGGCTACGGCCTTCACGTAGTGGGGCACAGCCTCCCGCTCACGGCCCTGGAGGTCGTAAAGCCACGACATCTGGTAGTTGGCCTCCGCGTCATCGGGGATCTCCGCCAGGCTGCGGGAGATCAAGGACTCCGCTTCGCGGTAGTCACCGACCTCTCGCAGCCTGACCGCCTCGGCCAGATCGAACCGTCGCAACGCTATTCCTCGTCGAGCAGTTGGCGCAGCACCGTCTGAAGGATGCCGCCGTTACGCAGGTACTCGACCTCGACCGGCGAATCGACGCGCGCCTTCGCCTCGAACTCCGTCACCCCGCCGTCATCAGCGGTTGCCTTCACGGTCAGCACCTTGCCCGGCTCCAGGTCGGCAAGGCCGGAGATGTCGAAGGACTCGTGGCCCGTCAGGCCAAGAGATTCGGCGCTCTCACCGTCCGAGTACTGGAGGGGAAGAACGCCCATGCCGATCAGGTTCGAGCGGTGGATGCGCTCGAAGCTCTCCGCGATCACGGCCCTGACGCCGAGCAGGAAAGAACCCTTTGCCGCCCAGTCGCGGGAGGATCCAGAACCGTACTCCTTGCCGGCGAGAACGAGGAGCGGCACGTTCTCCTCAGCGTACTGCAGGCTCGCCTCGTAGATGGTGGTCTTCTCCCCGTCGGGGAGATGGACGGTGTAGCCACCCTCCTCGTCGACGAGCTGGTTGCGCAGGCGGATGTTGCCGAAGGTGCCGCGCACCATGACCTCGTGGTTGCCGCGGCGCGAGCCGTAGGAGTTGAAGTCCCTCGAGTCGACGCCCTTCTGGATGAGGTACTGCCCGGCCGGCATCCTGGAGGGTATGGCCCCCGCGGGCGAGATGTGGTCCGTGGTAACCGAGTCGCCGACCTTCACAAGCACGCGCGCGCCGTCGATGTCTTCGAGGTCGACCGGCTCCGGGCCCATGTCCTTGAAGAAGGAGGGTTCCTGGATGTAGGTTGAGTCCGGGTCCCACTCGTAGAGGTCGCCTGAGGGAACCTCGACATCGTTCCACTGCTCGTTGCCCGTATAGACGTCCGCGTACTGCTCCCTGTAGATCGCCGGATCGAGGGCGTTGTCTATCTCCCTTGCCACCTCCTCCTGGGAGGGCCATATATCGCTCAGGTAGACGGGAGCCCCGGATCTATCCTCACCTATGGGGTCCCGGGAGAAGTCTATGTCAACCGTGCCGGCCAGGGCGTAGGCAACGACGAGCGGCGGGGAGGCCAGGTAATTGGCGCGCACGTCGGGGTTGATGCGGCCCTCGAAGTTCCTGTTTCCCGAGAGCACGGCGGCAACGACCAGGTCGTTCTCCTCGACGGCGGTGGAGATCTCCTCCGCCAGCGGTCCCGAGTTGCCGATGCAGGTCGTGCACCCGTATCCGACCACGTCGAACCTCAGCCGCTCCAGGGGATCGAGCAGCCCAGAGGTCTGCAGGTACTCCGTTACGACCTTTGAACCGGGCGCGAGGCTGGTCTTGACGTGCGGGGCGACGGTGAGCCCCCTCTCCACGGCCTTCTTCGCCAGCAGGCCGGCGCCCATCATCACCGAGGGGTTGGAGGTGTTTGTGCAGCTCGTTATGGCTGCGATGACCGCCGAGCCGTGCCCGAGGCTTAGCTCCTCGCCATCGACCGTCACGGTGATCGAACCGGCCGGCTCCACCTCGGCCTTGCCGTTCCCCGGCTCGGCCCCCGAGGTCGGGTCTCCGCCGCCCTCGTTGGTTGCATCGGAGGCCCCTGCCGGGGCGTCGCTCGCCGGGAAGGACTCGGTGTCGTCCGTGGTGTGGCTCTCGCCCGTAGACGCGGCCCCGCCGGTGCGGATGTCCGGGTTCGGGGTATCGCTGGCGGGGAAGGATTCCTCGTCGGCGTGGTTGTAAGCGTCGTCCCCATCCCCAAGTAGTGGATGGTCGGGGTCGACCATCTCGGCCAGCGCCTGGCGGAAGGATGGCTGCATGTCGTCGAGGGCCACCCTGTCCTGCGGGCGGCGCGGCCCGGCGAGGCTCGCCTCGACGGAGGTGAGATCGAGCTCCAGCATCTCCGAGAAGCGGGGCTCGGGCGTCTCGTCGGTGCGCCAGAGGCCCTGCTCCCTGGAGTAGGCCTCGACCAGCCCGACGAGCTCCTCGTCGCGGCCCGTGCCGCGCAGGTAACCGAGCGTCTCGGCGTCCACGGGGAAGAACGTGCAGGTGGCCCCGAACTCGGGGGACATGTTGGCGATGGTGGCCCTGTCGGGGAGCGAGAGCTTGCTGAGGCCCTCCCCGTAGAACTCCACGAACTTGCCGACCACGCCGTGCGAGCGCAGCATCTGGGTCACGGTCAGGACGAGGTCCGTGGCCGTCACGCCCTCACGCAGGGCCCCCGTCAGCTTGAACCCGATGACCTCGGGGACGAGCATGTAGTAGGGCTGGCCCAGGGTGACGGCCTCCGCCTCGATGCCACCAACGCCCCATCCCAGGACGCCGAGGCCGTTGATCATGGTGGTGTGGCTGTCCGTGCCGACCAGCGTGTCTGGCATCGCGACGCCGTCCTTCACGATGACGCCCTTCGCCAGGTACTCCAGGTTGACCTGGTGGATGATCCCGGTGGCCGGGGGAACCACGGAGAAGTTGTCGAAGGCCTGCTGGCCCCACTTCAGGAACTCGTAGCGCTCGCGGTTGCGCTGGAACTCGCGCTCGGCGTTGAACTGCAGGGCCGCAGGCGTCCCGAAGGCGTCCACCTGCACCGAGTGGTCTATCACCAGGTCGGTCGGTACGAGGGGGTTGATCTTGCCCGGGTCCCCGCCCACGCTCTGCATTGCGCTCCGCATGGCCGCGAGGTCGACGACCGCGGGCACCCCGGTGAAGTCCTGCATGACGACCCTGGCCGGCAAGTAGGCCAGCTCCTCACCGACGGATTCGGGCCAGGACGCGAGGTCCTCCACATCCCTCTCCGAGACGAACTTGCCCCCGGCGTTTCGTAGCAACGATTCCAGCATGACCCTGATGGAGAAGGGGAGCGAGAACACGTCCCCCTCTGTCTTCTCGTCCAGGGTTTTCAGGCTGTAGATCTCTACGTCACCCGAATCGGTGGTCAGCGTCTTGCGTGCGTCGAAAGGATCGTTAGCCATGCCAGCAACCTCTTCTCCAAGTTTTCGCTATGTGTGATCCGCACATCAGATTATAGATGAAAGCGCCGGGTTTACCGGTCCCCCGGCACGAGCCTGTAGAGCTCACCGCCCTTGCCGACCGGCACCACGCGGAAGCCAGCTTCTCGGAAGGACCCCAGGCTGCTGCGGGCGTTGGCCAGAAGGTAGACGGGGCCGTCCTCGGCCGCCAGGCGCGCGGCCTCGACGCCCGTGGTGTCGCCAGTACCGTAACGCTCTGCTGCCCCCGAGGCGCTTATGTCATCGGGCCACACCACGTCCGTGTGGCGGTCCCAGGAGGTGCAGAAGGGGTCGACCAGGGTGAGGTCCCGCCTCCGCTCCTCTACCAGCACCATATACCAGAGCGGGCTCCTGTGGTGCAGCACCGTGGCGTTCTGTTTCACGTTGCCTGCCACGGTTTCGATGGTCTTCCGTCCCCCGAAGTCCCCGCTGCGGTCGTGCTCCACGTAGGCTGCACGCACCCCGACGAAGGGTATGGCCAGCATCAGGAGGGAGAGGAGAGAGACAACGACCACGCCGACGGCGGGGCCGCCCCCCAGCCCTTCGGCCCACCGCAACGCGGCGCCAAGCCCGGCCGAGATGCACAGCCCGAAGACAAGGAAGGCGGGAATAAGGAACACGTAGAAGTCCTCGATGCCGAGCTGAAGGTATACGACCGCCTGGCCCAGACAACCGAAGAAAAGCGTGCCGAGAAGCACGGCAACCGCGCGATCCCTGAAGAGCAGGAAGAAGGCGGCGAACAGGCCGACCAGCACCAGGATGACGGAGAATTGTCCAAGGAGTTGATCCCAGAGCAATCCTAGCTTCGTCGATGGGTCGGCTAGCGAGAGGGCCGACGGGCTACAATGCCTGCCCGGCTCTGAAGACTCTGCCAGAAAGCTTCCCCCGGTGACGAGCAGCAAGAAGCGCCACGGGGTCGAGGGATCTGCCTCGTTCAGGGGGGCGTGCATTATCGCCCTTATGGGGAGGTAGAGGAACGGAAGGAGGCCGAGCAGGAAGAGCCCGAGGCCCTTCAGCCCGAGGCCGACCTTCGAAAACACGCCCCGGTCGGTCAGGAACACGAAGGCGAGGACCGCTGGCACGAGCAGGACGCTCGTCAGATGGTGGGTCAGGGAGAGGCCCACCAGGAGGGCCGAGACGAGCAGGTAGCGGTCGGCGTGGGTATCTCTCCAGGCGAGCAGCGCGAGGATGACGGACGCCATCATGAGGGCTTCGAGGGTGTAGACCTCGGAGATCACGGCCTGAGACCAGAAGGCGTCGGAGAGCCCGAAAGCGAGCGCACCGGCGGCCGCGGCGACGGGCCGTCCGCACAGCCTGAGCCCTGCCAGGTAGACGACGAGCACGGCCGCGACGCCGTAGACCGCGGAGGCGAGGTTGATGGCGTAGGCCGGGTCCCCCACCGGCAGGTAGGTAAAGAGGTGCGTCAGCATCATGTAGGTCGGGTAGCCCGTCGGGTGGCCTATCCCGAGAACCGAGACCTCGGCCTGTAGCATCGGGGAGTCGAGCGTGTCGGGGGCCCCGTAAGGCAGGACCGTTGGGGCCAGGGTCGCGGCGTAGAGAGAACCGGAGAGCAGCGCCAGCGCCGCACCGAGCAGCACGGGGGTCCTGCGCCAAGGGGGCTTCGTTCCTCGGGAGCCATTCATCGCAGGGGCAGAATACTACGTCGGTGCGGTTGCCCACCCCGGGTCTGTATACTCGGCCCGTGGCAAAGCGCGGCTACACACGGGATACCATCCGGGGCGGGGCCAGCGAGTGGGACGTATCGCGGCCCTTCTCCAGCTACGTCAGGACGCTGGCCGTGCTGGCCGTTCACCCGGTCAGGTTCTTCGAGCTGCTGCCGAAGATTCCGGACCTCAGGGCGCCGGGGCTCTTTCTCGCCTTCTCCGGCCTTCCGACCGCGGTTATGTGGTTCATCTTCGGGGGCCTCTACCCTGCGCTCGTGGGCCTCGTAGTGCCTCTACCGCTCTCGTTCGTTCTCGCCGGCCTCTACCACCCTGGCGCGCTCGGCGGCCGGTACGGCTACGTCGTGACCTGGAGGGTCCTAGCCTATCCCCTCGGCTTCTACCTGCCGTTCGCCGCCGTTCCCCTGGTCGGCCCTCTGGGAGCCGCCTTCGTCGGGCTCGTTCTAATGCCCGTGGGGCTCGTGAAAGCGCAGGAAGTCGGGGCTCTCAGGGCCCTGATCTCCTGCGTCACGGTAGCGGCGCTTCTGGGGATAACCTGGTACCTCCTGCTCTCTGCCTGAAGCCGGGAATCAGTCTCCCGGCTGGGGAGGGTTCTCGTGGGAGCCAACGAACTCCAGGGAGACCACGTCGGCCTCGACGAAGCCAAGCGAATTGTAGAACTCGCGGGCGACCACGTTCGTGGTTGTTGCGACGAGCTCGATCAGGCTGGCGTCGTGCTCCGAGGCTACGGAACGCACCTCTTCCATCAGGAGCCTGCCCACCCCGTTTCGCCTCTGGTCTTCGGCGACGACGAGCATCGGCACCTCGACCACGATATCGCCGTGGGCGAGGTCGGGTTTGATCCAGAAGCTAACGGCCCCGACCAGCCCGCTTCCGTTCTCCACCACGAGAACCCGGGACCTGGGCGTCTCAAGGAGCTCCCCGAGCCGTTCTCTGATGGCTTCTTCCACGGGGGGAGCGTCGCCGACCGTCTCGGCCAGCTCTCGGGCCAGCCTCTGGATGCCTGCGGCATCTTCGATGGTCGCCTCGCGCACTTCGGTCCCGGCTGTGGGGTGCATTCTTCTCCTCGGATTGCTACCTGAGGGTACATACCCCAAGCGGCCCTCTGTCGAACCAACGCCCCCGGTAGCCCGAGGCTCCAGGTGCTGAGAGAATGCCACCTCAGGGAAGGTTAGAGGCTGAAAGGAGGCTGGCGCATGCAGGTGCTGTGGGGTATCGGTGGCATGGTGGTGCTACTCGCCATCGCGTTCGGACTCTCGACGAACCGACGGGCGATAAACCCGCGCACCGTGTTCGGTGCGCTGGCGATCCAGATCCTGATCGGCGTCATCGCCCTGTACTGGCAGGCGGGAAGGCGCGCGCTGGAGGCGGCTTCCAACGCCGTGCAGGCGGTCATAGACTCCTCTAACGAGGGGATAGAATTCCTCTTCGGCCCCGTTCTCCCGGAGGAGGGGCTCGTCTTCGCGTTCCAGGTGTTGCCGGTAATCATCTTCTTCGCCGCCCTGACCTCGGTGCTCTACCACTGGGGGGTCCTGCAGTGGATCGTGAAACTGCTCGGCGGGGCGCTGCAGTTCGTGCTGCGCACGAGCAAGGCCGAGTCCACGTTCGCCGCCTCCACCATCTTCGTCGGGATGTCCGAGGCGCCGCTGGTCGTGAAACCCTACATAGCCAGGGCGACCAGATCCGAGCTGTTTACCATGATGGGGACCGGGCTGGCGACGGTGGCCGGCTCTCTGCTCGTCGGCTACTCGCTGCTAGGCGTGCGGCTCGAATACCTGCTCGCGGCGGCCTTCATGGCCGGCCCGGCTGGCATCGTGATGAGCAAGATCATCGTCCCCGAGACGGGCCAGCCGGAGACGCTGGTTGCATCCAACGTGGACGAGGAGGCCGAAGAGGCGGAGGAAGAAGACGAGGAGGACGACGAGGAGGGGCACCTCAACACCATCGACGCCATCGCATCGGGCACTTTGCAGGGGCTACAGATCGCGCTCACCGTCGGGGCCATGCTCATAGCGTTCATCTCCCTGATCGCGCTCGTAAACATCATACTCGGCGCTGCGGGCGGGCTGTTCGGGTTTCCTGACCTGACCTTCGAGCTGATCCTGGGCTACGTGTTCGCCCCACTCGCGTTCCTGATCGGGGTGCCCTGGCAAGAGGCCGTAAGCGCAGGTAGCTTTCTAGGACAGAAGCTGGTCCTCAACGAGTTCGTGGCCTTCTCCAACTTCGGTCCACAGGTCGAGCAGTTCTCCCAGAAGACGGTGGCCATCGTTACTTTCGGGCTTACGGGCTTCGCCAACTTCGGCTCCATAGCCATCCTGATCGGCACCTTCGGATCCATCTCGCCGAGCCGCAGGCACGAGGTCGCCCGATTCGGCATCAGGGCGGTCCTCGCCGGAACGCTTGCCAACCTGATGAACGCCACCATAGCCGGCATCTTGATCGGGTAAGGAGGTAACGTGGGAAGTCGCGCAACGATAGTGGTGCTGGACGGGCTCGGGGCTGGTCACGCCCCCGACGCCGCCGCGTTCGGGGACGAGGGCTCGAACACGCTCGGCAACACGGCGAAGGCCGTTGGCGGCCTGGAGGCCCCGAACCTGCAAGCCCTGGGCTTTGGCAACATCGGGGAGATCGAGGGCGTCGCGCCAACCGAATCTCCCATCGCCTCCCACGGCCTGATGGTCGAGCGCTCCGCCGCCAAGGCCACCCTCGCCGGGCACTGGGAGATGATGGGGCTCGTGCTTGAGGATCCCTTGCCGACCTACCCGGAAGGCTTCCCCGAGGAGATACTGCGCCGCTTCGAGAGGGAGACGGGGCGCGGAGTCCTCGGGAACAGGCCAGCTTCGGGAACGCAGATAATAGAAGAGCTCGGTCCCGAGCAGGAGCGGACGGGGGATTGGATCCTCTACACCTCGGCCGACTCGGTGTTCCAGGTGGCCGCCCACACCGGCCTGATCCCCCTGGAAGAGCTCTACGAAGCCTGCGGGAAGGCCCACGAGATGCTGATCGGTGAGGGTGAGATCATGGTAGAGCGGGTGATCGCCCGTCCCTTCCACGGTGAGCCGGGCGCCTACGTGCGCGAGAACGAGAACCGCCACGACTACGGCATCACACCGCCCTCCGAAACCTACCTGGACCGCATCGAGAGAGTGGGCCACGCGACCGTGGCGGTCGGAAAGATCCGGGACATCTTCGACGGGAAGGGCCTCACCGAACACCTCCCAGCCCCCCCAGATGACTCGGCCAAGGTGGACGCTATCCTGGAAGCCCTGGGCCGCGTGGAGTCGGGCCTCATCTTCGCCAACCTCGTCGATTTCGACGCCAAGTACGGACACCGCCGTGACCCCGAGGGCATGGCCGGGAACATAAAGCGTTTCGACGACCGGCTACCGGAGCTGCTAGACGCCATCACAGAAGAGGACCTCCTGATCATCACCGCCGACCACGGCAACGACCCGACTTTTTCGGGCACCGACCACACCCGCGAGCGCGTCCCGCTCCTCATCGTCGGCACCGGGCCGCGCGACCTCGGCGTCAGCCAGGGCTTCTCCGATGTGGGGGCCACCGTGGCGGCGTGGCTCGACGTCGACAAGGGCGGTCTGCCCGGAAAGAGCCTTCTTTAAGGGTGCCTTGCCAGAAGCACATCCTTACAGGAATAGAGTAGACTTGTCGCATGGAGACCAGACGGAGCGACCTCACCCCTGATCTCTTCAGGCCGCTCGACGCAAGCGCCAGGGACAACGAGAGGATCGTGGGCCGCCCGATAGGGTTCTGGGAAGACTCCTGGTCGCGGCTCAAGAAAAATCGTGGGGCGCTGTTGAGCCTGGCGCTCATAATCTTGCTGTTCGTCATGGCCTTCCTGCTCGGTCCGCTACTATCCGGGCA